>NZ_JBHYGR010000090.1:8429-33097 GCF_042738155.1 Kitasatospora sp. NPDC059088
ATAAAAAATTTGGTTTTGTGGCCCACTGTTTCTTTTTTTTAATCTCACCTGTAATTCCCCGGTTCTCGGGGGCCGGCCGCCCCGCGGGGGGGGGCCGTCCGCCATCAGGTGAAACGATCTTCGCGCCGACCGGTTACGGCCCGCGCCCGCCGTTCCGCGCGCTCAGTGGCGGCGGTGCGCGATCTCGACGTTCTCCAGCACGCCGACCGCGTCCGGCACCAGGATCGCGCAGGAGTAGTAGGCGCTGACCAGGTAGGAGATGATCGCCTTCTCGTCGATCCCCATGAAGCGGACCGAGAGCGAGGGCTGGTACTCGTCCGGCAGCCCGGTCTGGTGCAGGCCGATGACGCCCTGGTTGTCCTCACCGGTACGGATCACCAGGATCGAGCTGGTGTTCTCCTTGGTGATCGGGATCTTGCTGCACGGCAGGATCGGAACCCCGCGCCAGGCCGGCACCTGCTGCCCGCCGAGGTCGACGTGGTGCGGGTAGATGCCCCGGGCGTTGAACTCACGGCCGATCGCGGCGATGGCCTTGGGGTGGGCCAGCAGGTAGTCCGGGTCGCGGCGGCGGTTGAGCAGCTCGTCCAGGTCGTCCGGGGTGGGCGGGCCGGAGTGGGTCTGGATCCGCTGGTCGAAGTCGGCGTTGTTGAGCAGGCCGAACTCCGGGTTGTTGATCATCTCGTGCTCCTGCCGCTCGCGCAGGGCCTCGATGGTCAGCCGGAGCTGGTGCTCGGTCTGGTTCATCGGCTGGTTGTACAGGTCCGCGACGCGGGTGTGGATCTTGAGGATGGTCTGGGCGACGCTCAGCTCGTACTCGCGCGGCTTGAGCTCGTAGTCCACGAAGGCGCCGGGGAGTTCGTACTCGCCGCGGTGGCCGGCCGACATGGCGATCTCGGCCTCGCCGCGCTCGTTCTGGGCCTGCAGCGGCAGGGACAGGAACGTCGTCAGGTGCTCCTGGAGGCTCGGCGCGTTGTCCCGGATGCGGGCGAAGTCGTCCCGGCTCAGGGTGAGGGCGACCCCGGAGGTGGTGGTCTTCGCCGTGTACTCCCAGACCGCGTCCGGGTTCAGCAGCGAGTCGTCGCCGAAGCGGTCGCCGTCGGCGGCCACGCCGACCACGGTCTCGTCACCGTACTTGCCGGTGCCGATCTTGTTGATCTTGCCGTGCGCGATCAGGAAGATCCGGTCGGCCGCCTCGCCCTGGGTGGTGAGCACCTCGCCGGGGCCGAAGTCGCGCTGCTGGCAGCGGTCGGCGAGGGCGGTCAGCACCTCCTCGTCCTCGTAGCCGCGCAGCAGGGCGAGTTCGCCCAGCTCGGCCGGGATCACGCGGACCTGGGATCCGGTCTTGATGAACTCCACCACGCCGTTGCCGACGGTGTAGGTGAGCCGTCGGTTGACCCGGTACGCACCACCGTGGGCCTCGACCCACGGGAGCACCTTGAGCAGCCAGCGGGAGGTGATCTCCTGCATCTGCGGGGCGGACTTGGTCGTGGTGGCAAGGTTGCGGGCAGCGGCCGTCGCGAGGCTCTGCTGCCGGTCCTGCTGTGTCTCCGGGCTCGTCGTGTCCACGGACATCGGCAGGGGTCTCCATTCGTGTGGTCGGATCACGCAGCCGGGGCCGGTACCGCTCCGGTTCCGGGGCATGCTCCGCGACGGATCATCAGATCCGCGAGCTGGTGGGGAAGTTGGCGAGTATCGAGAGGACGACCGCCATCGCCCGGCGGCCCATCCGGAACCCTAGATCACCAGAACCCGACGGAGCCCGTACGGCGGCCCACTACCCCCCGATAGGGTGAATCTCCGGTGATCCGCCCCCACGGGCCGCTATCGTCACCGGAACACCCGTTCGCGGGGGCTCACCCCGTACCCCGTACCCCGGGCGCCCCGCCGACCCGACCCCACCCCGCGCGCCCTCCTGCCGCGCAGCCCCCCTGCCGTCAACCCGGCACACCGCTCAGGCGACCTCCAGGCCCTGCCGCACCCGGTCGAGGCGGCCTGCGGCCAGGTCCTCCTCGGTGATCCAGAACGAGACGTTGACGAGTTCGCCCCACCGCGCGTCCACCGCCGAGCCCTCGACCTGGAGCAGCGGCCGGTGCCCGTCGGGGCGGGTGGTGTTGTCGCTGTCGCACCACCCCAGGAGCCGGACGTCGGCGCCGCCGAGGTGCTCGCGGCAGGCGTCCGAGACGCCCATGGCCACCAGGTAGTCACCCGCGAGCAGCGCCCGCAGCTCGTCCTCCAGGTAGGAGGGCGCCGACAGGGCCCAGCGCGCCCGGACCGGCCGAGCGGGCAGCGGCTCCAGGCCGTCCGGGTCCGGCGGGGCCGGACGCTCCGGGCTCCCGGCCGGGACGTGCAGCACCCGGCAGCTCTCCCCGTCGAGGTCGGCGGGCATCGGGTCGTGGAAGAACAGCAGCAGGCCCTCGACCGGCAACGGCCAGCGACCGCCGCCACCGGCCCGGAAGGCCTCCGCCAGCCGGGCGCAGTCGAGTCGGGCGAGCAGTTCCATCGGGTGGCCGTCGCCCTCGGGCCAGTCGACGCCGGGCGGCAGCGCCGCCGATCCGCCGGTCCGCCCGACGGACGTCCAGCCGGGCTCCTCCTCGGCGACGTCCGCGCGCAGCTCCAGCGAGGGGCGCAGCAGCCAGCCGACCCGGGAGGTGTGCTCGGGGCCCACCTGCTCCCGCAGGGCGGCGTACAGCCCGTAGGGCAGGGGCAGGGGCAGGGGCAGGTCGTCGTCCGGTCCGGGGCGGTACGGCATCCATGCGTAGTCGGGCATGGTCCGAACCCTGTCACCCGGCTCCGACACCGAGCCCGGCACCGACTCCACCTCCGGCACCGGCACCGGCACCGACGCATGCGGAAGGCCCGTCAGGTGCCGGTACGGGGGTGGCCGGCACCTGACGGGTGTACGGGGGGTGCGGCCGCGAGGGCCGCGCCGGGGGGAGGGGGTGGATCAGCAGGCGACCTGGGTACCGGGGATGCCCAGGATGCCGGAGTTGTTGGCCAGGCCGCCCTGGTACTCGTAGTACAGGTACGAGTAGAAGTCGATCCGGACGCCCTGGCCGCAGGCCGAGTCCGGGGCCACGGCGTAGGTGACCGTGAAGGTGCTGCTGGCGCCGGGGGCGAGCGGGACGTCGTAGCGGGCGATGCCGCCGTGCACGTTGTCGCTGCACCCGTTGGTCTGGGTGCCGCAGGCCGTGGCGGTGTACTTGAGCCCCTTCACCAGGCTGGTGTCGTACGTCTCCTGGACGCTCTGGTAGACGAACTGGATCGGGGTGTCGTACGGGTTGGTGAGCGTCAGGGTCAGTGTGAACTCACCTCCCCGGCCGGTCGTCTGGTGGTCGGAGACGGCCGTCAGGGGCAGCGGGCTGTCGGCGGCCCGGGCGGGTGCCGCCAGCAGCAGTCCGGCGGCGAGGGCCGGGCCCACGGCGAGCGCGGCACGGCTCAGATGTGTTCTGCGCATGTCCAAGGAGCGTAGGGGGCGGCGCCGTCGGGGCCGCCCTCCTCGGCCCGAACCCGTACTCGCGTACGAGCGGCGGGCGGACGCCGGGGACCGACCGTCCGCGTTCCGGCCCGGCGGAACCGCCGGTGCCCTATCCTTCGCCGCGCACCCGGACGGCCTGCTCGGGCCGGTGCGCCCAGGCCGGGCTGGCGCATTGAGGCCGGCGCATTGAGGCCGGTGCGCTGAGGCAGGTGCGCTGAGGCCGATAGGTGCTCCGGCCGGCAGGCGCTCAGGCCGGCGACGGCAGGACGTCGCACAGTGCCCGGAGCGCGGCCGGCCAGGCGTGGTCCGGCGGCGTGGCGTAGCCGACCACCAGGCCGTCGACGGCGGGCGTCGCCGCCGGATCGGCCGCCGGGTGCCGGTAGTCGGCGAGCCCCTCGACCGCCAGGCCGCGATGGGCGGCGGCCTGGAGAACGGACCGTTCGGTGCCGGGGGCGAGCCGCAGCACGGCGTGCAGGCCGGCCGCGATGCCGGACACCTCGATGTGCGGGGCGTGGGCGGCCAGCGCGGTCACCAGCTGGTCGCGGCGGTCCCGGTAGCGGCGGCGCATCCGGCGCAGGTGGCGGTCGTAGCCGCCGGAGTCGATGAACTCGGCGAGCGTCAGCTGGTCCAACGCACTGGCCCAGGCCTCGCGTTCGCCCTTCGCGGCGAGCACCCGGTCGACCAGGTGGTCCGGCAGGACCATCCAGCCGAGGCGCAGCGCCGGGCTCAGGCTCTTGCTGGCGCTGCCGAGGTAGACGACCCGTTCGGGGTCGAGCCCCTGGACGGCGCCGACCGGCTGGCGGTCGTAGCGGAACTCCCCGTCGTAGTCGTCCTCCAGGACGAGCCCGCCGCGTCCGCGCGCCCAGTCGATCACGGCGGCGCGGCGCCCGGCGTGCAGCGGGCCGCCGGTCGGGAACTGGTGGGCGGGGGTGAGCAGGACCGTCCGGACCTCCGGGCACCGGGCCAACTCCCCTATCCGGGCGCCCTGTTCGTCGATCGACAGCGGGACGGCGGTGACGCCGGCGGCGGCCAGCAGCCCGCGGTGGAAGCCCAGCCCGTACGCCTCGACGGCCAGCGGCCCCTGGTCGGCGGGCGGCAGGGCGGGCGCGGCACCGTCGAAGAGCAGGCGCAGCGCGTGGGCGAAGCCGGAGCAGACCACGATCCGGTCGGGGTCGGTGCGCACGCCGCGGGCGCGGGCGAGGTAGTCGGCGAGGACGGCGCGCAGTTCGGGCCGGCCCTGGGGGTCGCCCGGCCCGAAGGCCTCGTTCGGGGCGGCGGTGAGGGCCCGGCGGGCGGCGGCCAACCAGGCGGCGCGGGGGAAGGAGGCGGCGTCGGGCTGGCCCTGGCGCAGGTCGTGCGCCGGTCCGGAGCGGAGTGCGGGGCGGCGGGCCCGGGTGGGCGGGACGGGTGCGGCGCGGTCGGCGACGGTGGTGCCGGAGCCCTGGCGGGCGGTGAGCCAGCCCTCGGCGACGAGCTCGGCGTAGGCCTCGGCGGCGGTGTTGCGGGCCAGGCCGAGGTCGGTGGCCAGGGCCCGGTAGGGCGGCAGTCGGGTGCCGGGGGCCAGTCTGCCGCTGCGGATCGCCTCGCGCAGCGCGGCCATCAGTGCGGCGCGGCGGCCGCCGGTGGCGGGCAGGTCCAGATGCAGGTCGTTACCGGTCGGGTGGGCCGGCTCGGTGGGGTGCGCGCCCGACGTCTCCGTCATGGTCACGCACCCTACCCGCCGCTCCGGCGCCGCCCGGCGGGCGGTCCGGGCCCGTACCACTGCGGCCACCCCTCCGACGGCCACCCCTATTACGGCTACGGCTACGGCTACGGCTACGGCACGACGGTGACCGGCCAGCGGCCGGCCTTGACCAGCCGGACCGCGACCGAGCCGATCACCTTGTGCCCGGCCTGCTCCGAGACGCCGACCACCACGGCGTCGGCGCGCAGCTCGTCGGCGAGCTTGGCGAGGCCGGCGTAGGGGTCGCCACGCAGGGTGAGGAAGCTCCACTCCACCCGCCAGACCTCGCTCACCCGCTGCTCGGCCTCGCGCAGCGCGGCCAGCAGCTCGTCGGCGACCTCCTGGGTGGTCTCCTCCACGGCGGCCCCGGCCAGGGCGGTGGCGGCGCCGAGTATCGGCTGGACGTAGGCGACGGCCAGCTGGGCGCCCTGCCGGCGGGCCAGTCCGGCGGCGTAGGCGGTGGCGCGCCAGGAGGAGTCGGAGCCGTCCAGGCCCGCCAGGATCACCTTGGGTCCGTCGGTCCCCAGCTCGAAGCTGCTCGGTGCGACGGCCGGCTGGTGCTCCCCGTGCTCGACGCCGGCCGGTCGGCCCGCGCCCTCGACGGCCCCGGTGTCGGCCGCATCGCTGTCATTGCTCATGGGCGGAAGGCTATGCCCGCCACCGTGGGTGGCCGGCGGGGGCACTCCGGGTGAGGGCTGTGGCGCGGGCCACCCGGGCGGGCCCGCGGCGGCGCCGCGCCGGTACCGGGGGCGGGCGGGCCGTCACGCGCTGTCGACGGTGTGCGCGGCCTCACACGGCCTTCGCGGTGACCGGGGCCACTTCCGGGGGTGGTTTGATCTTGGAAATAGCCGCAAATCGGTCTGAATCACCTTATTTTCGTGATCGCTACCTGCGGTAACAGGCCTCTGACGTGCTCGAACCTGCGATTCCTTGAAACCGCCACGACCACCCCCGTACCTTCGAACTCGTTGCACCGAGCGATTCCGCTCCGGCCGGGCCCCACGGCCCCCGGGCAGGAACGGTGCCGGACCGCGCGAGCGATGCGTCCCCGCAACCGACGGCCTTCCGAAGGCCTGGTTCCGCACGCCCGCACACCCCCTCCGAAAGGAAACGCATGACCTTCCGTAACGAGACTGCCGCTGCCACCACCACTGCCACCCCGAAGCGCCGCAACCGCGTCCGGATGGCTCTGATGGCCGGGGCGCTCACCGCGCTGCCGGTGGCCGGCCTCGTCACGGCCACCAGCGCCTCCGCCGCGCCGGCGTCGGTCTGGGACAAGGTCGCCTCCTGCGAGGCCACCGGCAACTGGGCCATCAACAACGGCAACGGCTTCTACGGCGGCCTGCAGTTCACCTCCAGCACCTGGGCGGCCTTCGGCGGCACCGCGTACGCCCCGCAGGCCCACATGGCCTCCAAGGCCCAGCAGATCGCGATCGGCGAGAAGGTCCTCGCCGCCCAGGGCCCCGGCGCCTGGCCGATCTGCTCCGTCAAGGCCGGCCTGGGCAAGTAAGCCCGCCGCCCCCACGCACCCACGAAGCCGCCGCACCCCCGGGGTACGGCGGCTTCGCCATGTCACCGTCCGCCCCGCCCGTCCGGCCCGCAGACCCTCAGGCCGACTGGGTCGACGCGGTCGGGCGGGCGGGGAGTGGGAGGGGGAGGGCGGGCAGGCCGTCGATGCTGGTGGCGACGAGGGGCTTGCGCTCGCAGTAGGCGCCGAACTCGTCCTCGTCCTTGCGGTCGAAGTACTGCGCGTGCAGGTCGCGGTCGGCGCGGTAGTCCATGAACGGCACGGCGTACCCGCAGGAGTCGCTGACCCGTTCGGCCCGGACCAGCACGATCGCCCGCAGGCCCGAGCCGTCCGCCCCGGGTTCGAAGCGGGCGAGGAGGTCCGCGAAGCGCGGGTCGTCCCGGAAGACCGGCTCGCCGTGGCCGTGCACCCGCACCACGGTGGGCGGGCCGTCGAAGGCGCACCACATCAGGGTGATCCGGCCGTTCTCCCGCAGGTGGGCGATGGTCTCGGCCTGCGAGCCGCCGAAGTCCAGGTAGGCGAGGGTGAGTTCGTCGATGATCGCGAGAGTGCCGGAGCGGCCCTTGGGCGAGAGGTTGACGTGCCCGTCACCGGCCAGCGGTGCCGTCGCGACGAAGTAGACGGGCTGGCGTTCGATGAACTGCCGCAGCCGGCCGTCGATGCATTCGTACTGCTTTCCCATGTGCGCGATTGTGCCCGCATCTCGCCTTGCGAGAAAGGAAAATCCAGCCCATGAGACGGCGAGCGGCCCCGCCGCGGGCACGGCGGGGCCGTCGTACAAGGTGGGCGCGTCAGCGCTTCGAGTAGACGCTGTCCATGAATTCGATGATCTGCTGGTCCGTCAGCCGGTGGCCCTCGCGGTGACCCATCGCCAGGTCGGCCTCGCTGATCATGCCGACCAGCCGGTCGCCGTCGATCACCGGGATGCGCCGGATCTGGTGCTGCTCCATCTTCTTGAGCACCGTGTCCATGCTGTCGTCGGCCCGCACGCAGTGCAGGTGCCCGGCCAGTTCGATGGCCGTCATGGCGGCCGGGTCCTTGCCCTCGGCGAGACAGCGCACCACGATGTCGCGGTCGGTGATGATGCCGTGGAGCTTCTGGTCGTCGCCGCAGATCGGCAGCGCGCCGACGTTCTTGTCGCGCATCATCTTCGCGGCCTCGTCCAGCGTCTGGTGGGCGCCGATGCACTGGGCGCCGGTGTGCATGATGTCTCGGGCAGTGGTCACGGGGACTCCTTCGTCGGTGTTGCCCCCCGGCGGCCATCCCCCGGCGGCGCACCGCGCCCCTCACAGGGTGACCGTGCCCTCACCGTAGGCGACCGCGCTCCCGCCCGCGACCGCGGGCGCCGATACTGGAACCCGTGACCACGCAAGCCACCGACCCGGTCGACGAGGCCGTCCGCGCCCGGCCCGCGACGGCGCTGCGCCCGTACGTGGCCTGGTACTCGGGCTACCGCCAGCGCGGCCTGGCCCCGGCCGTGCACCGCGGCCTGCCCTCCCCGTACCTGACCTTCATCCTCACCCTGGACGAGCCGCTGGTGATCGCCGGCCACCCCGATCCGGCGCAGCCGCCCGGCAGCTACCCGACGCTGCTCGGCGGGCTGCACACCTCCCCCGCGCTGATCACCCACGAGGGCGCCCAGTCCGGGGTGCAGATCGCCGTGCACCCGCTCGCCGCCCGGGCGCTGTTCGGCCTGCCCGCAGGGGAGTTGGCCGGGATCGACGTCCCGGCGGAGGACGTGCTCGGCCGGCTCGGCCCGCAGTTGCAGGAGCGGCTGCGGGCGGCCGACGGCTGGGCGGAGCGGTTCGCCGCACTGGACGGGGCGCTGCTGCGGGCCGCCCGGCCGTCCGGCCTGGTACCGCCGGAGGTGGGCTGGGCCTGGCGGGCGCTGCGGCGCAGCGGCGGGGCGCTGCCGGTGGCCGAGCTGGCCCGGGAGACCGGGTGGAGCGCCCGGCACCTCCAGGAGCGGTTCCGCCGGGAGACCGGGCTGACCCCGAAGGCCGCCGCCCGGGTGATCCGCTTCGACCGGGCCCGGCACCTGCTGGCGACCGGCGCGCCGCCGCCCCGGTTGGCGGAACTGGCGCTCCGCTGCGGCTACTTCGACCAGGCGCACCTGGCCCGGGAGTTCCGCGCGCTGGCGGGGTCGGCGCCGAGTGCCTGGCTGGCGGCGGAGGGGCCGGAGGAGGGCAAGTTCCGAAACGTCCAAGGCGGGGCGGCGGGGGCGGCCGCAGAGTGGGAGGCGTAACCACCGCACCCGAGGAGTGAGATTCATGGACACCGAGACCCCTGCCCCGCAGGTCTGGCCCACCTTGCGCGCGACCGACGCCCGCGCCCTGATCCGCTTCCTGGTGGAGGCCTTCGGCTTCCAGGAGGTGGCCAGTTACGGCGAGGGCGAGTTCGTGGCGCACGCCGAACTGGCCTGGCCGGAGGGCGGCGGCGTGATGCTCGGCTCGGTGCGCGAGACCGCGCCGGGCCAGTGGCGGGGCGAGCCGGGCACGTTCAGCGCGTACGTGGTCACCGCCGACCCGGACGGCGTGCACGCCCGGGCCGTGGCCGCCGGGGCCCGGATCACCACCGGCCTGACCGAGACCGACTACGGCTCGCGCGACTTCGCCGCGGCCGACCCGGAGGGCAACCACTGGTACTTCGGCACCTACCCGGGCGCGCCCCGGCCCGCCCCGGCGCCGTGAGCCGGACCCCGGCGCCGTGAGCCGGACCCCGGTGGAGCAGCCGCGGGCTCCGGTCGCCGGGCCCGGGCGGCGGGGGCGGGGGCGGGGCAGACTGGCTGAGGGGGCCACCGCAGCACTCCCGGAGAGCGCCGATGCCGCAGATGACGGTCGACGGGCACACCCTCGCCCTGTCCCACCTCGACAAGGTGTACTACCCGAGCATCGGCACCCCCAAGGGCGAGGTGCTGCGCTACTACGCCGCGGTGCACACCGCCCTGCTGCCCCACCTGCGGGACCGCCCGGTCTCCTTCCTGCGCTGCCCGGACGGCGTCGAGGCGGAGGTGTTCGTCGCCAAGAACCCGCCGCCGGGCACCCCGGACTGGGTGCGCACGGTGGACGTGCCGAGCACCGCCGGGGAGCTGCGCCAGGTGGTGCTGGAGAACGGCGCGGCGCTGCTGGCGGTCGCCAACCTGGGCTGCCTGGAGCTGCACGTCCCGCAGTGGCACGCCGCCGCGCCCGGGCTGGCCGACCGGCTGGTCCTGGACCTCGACCCGGGCGAGGGCGCCGACGTGCTCACCTGCCGGGCGGTCGCGCTGCTGCTGCGCGAGCGGCTGGCCGCGGACGGCCTGTCGGCCTGGGTGAAGACCTCCGGTTCCAAGGGCCTGCACCTGCTGGTGCCGATCGAGCCCACGCCCAGCGCCGAGGTCTCCGGGTACGCCAAGGCGCTGGCCGCCGCCCTGGAGGCGGAGCACCCGGAGCTGGTGGTGCACACCATGGCCAAGGCCCGGCGGCGCGGCCGGGTGCTGGTCGACTGGTCGCAGAACAACGCCAAGAAGACCACCGCCGCCCCGTACACCCTGCGGGCCCGGCCGCTGCCGACGGTCTCCGCCCCGCTGGCCTGGGCCGAGTTGGAGCGGGCCCGCGGGGAGGCGGAGCTGGTGTTCACCCTCGCCGAGCTGCCGGGCCGGCTGGCGGCGCACGGCGACCTGTTCGCGCCGCTGCTGGACCCGGAGCAGGCCCGGCCGCTGCCCGCGGCACCCGCCGCCGGTGCCGCACCCTCGGCCACCTCGGCCACCTCGGCCCCGGCGCGGCCCTCCCAGCCGCGGCAGGCGCTCCACCCGCCGGTCGAGGTGATGCGCCCCGCCGCCGTCACCGCCGTGCCGCCCGCCGACGGGCTGGGCGGGGGCGGCGTGCAGTACGAGCTGAAACTGGACGGCTTCCGCTGTGTCGCCTTCGCCCGCGGCGACCGGCCGGCCTTCCTGCAGTCCCGCAGCGGCCGCGACCTCGCCCCCGAGTTCCCGCCGATCGCCGCCGCCGTCGCCCGGCTGCCCGAGGGGCTGGTGCTGGACGCCGAGCTGGTCGCCTGGCGGGCCGGGCGGTTCGCCTTCGAGGAGCTGCTGCACACCCGGCAGGCCCGGGCCGCCGCCCCGGACGTCGCGCTCGGGCTGATCGCCTTCGACCTGCTGGCCCTGCCCGGCCGGGACGTCCGGCGCCTGCCGCTCACCGACCGGCGCCGGCTGCTGCTGGCCGCGCTGGCCGACGTCCCGCCGCCGATCCAGCCGGTGCTGGCCACCACCGACCGGGCGGAGGCCGTGGCGTGGATCACCCAGCTGGCCGACACCGGCGTGGAGGGCCTGGTGTGCAAGGCCGCCGCCTCCCCGTACCGGGCGCGCGGCGCGGGCCGGGCCTGGGTCAAGTACCGGCGCAGCGACACCGAGGACGCCACCGTCCGCGCCCTGACCGGTCCGGCCGACCGGCCGCACGCCCTGGTGCTCGAACTCGGCGACGGCCGCGTGCTGTTGACCACCCCACGGCTCACCCCGGTGCAGGCCCGGGAGGTCGCCCGGGCGGCCGGCCCGCTGCTCGGCCCGCCCGCCGCCGACCCCGACCACGGCCGGGTGCACCCGCTCACCGCCCCGCTGCGCGCCGAGGTCACCCTCACCGGCCGCCCGCCCACCGCCACCTTCGTCCGCCTGCGCGGGGACTGACCCCGGCGCGGTCACGCTCCTCCGCCCCGGACGTGCACCCTCGGACGAATCCTCTGACCCCGCGTCACTTCCGTCGCCCGGCCGCCGCGTGGGCGAACTCGGTGACGAAGGTGTCCTCGAACACCGGCAGGTCGCCCGGCGCGCGGCTGGTCACCAGCGGGCCCGGGCCGTCCCGGCAGACGTGCACCTCCCGGTCGACCCACTGGGCGCCCGCGTTGACCAGGTCGGTCCGCAGGCTGGGCCAGGAGGTGAGGGTGCGGCCGCGGACGGCGTCGGCCTCGATCAGGGTCCAGGCGGCGTGGCAGATCGCCGCGACCGGGCGGCCGGCGGCGCAGCAGGCCCGGACGAAGGCGACCGCTGCCGGGTCGAGCCGCAGCGCGTCCGGACCGGCGACGCCGCCGGGCAGCACCAGCCCGGCGTAGTCCGCCGGGTCCGCCTCGGCCACCGGGACGTCCACCGCGAAGGTGTCCCCGGGCGCGCGGTGCCGGACGGCCTGGACCCGGCCGGGCGCGGTGGAGAGCAGGCGCGGGCGCCCGCCGGCTTCGAGCACCGCCTGCCAGGGCGAGGCCAGTTCCTCCTGTTCGGTGCCGTACGGGGCGACCAGGAAGGCGATCGTCCGGCCGGTCAGGGTGGTGGCGGGCCAGCCCATGGTCAGCGGTCCACGGCTCAGCGCCGGCGGGCGGTGGTGAGGTGCTCGGCGGGCGGCGGGACGGTGCCCAGCCGGGCGCGCGGGCAGTCCAGGTGGACGGCGCGGTCCAGGTGGTCGATCCGGGCGACCAGACCGACCGGGACGAGCACCCTCGCACCCGGCACCCAGGCGCCGGCGTCGACGGCCAGGTGGTCGCCGGCGTCCTGGTCGACCCGGCCGAGGGGTCCGTCGGTCGCCTGGGCCTCGTACCCGACCAGGCTGAGGTCGGCGGCGGGGTGGGAGCCCGGGCGGTACTCCCACAGGTCGGTACTCATGCGCACCTCTCGATGGTTCGGCCCCCCGTCGCGTCACGCCTCCGGGCGGTCCCAGGGCCTTCGTTCACGTCCGTCCCGGCCGTCCCCGCGGTCCCGTCCCTCCCCGCGGTCCCGGCGTTCCCGGCGGTCCCGCCCGTCCTCGCGGTCCGGGGCTGCACCGCCGACGACGCCGTCGCCCCGGCCCGGCGCCCGTCGCCGCCGCAGCAGCGCCGTGGCGGCCACCGAGGCCGCCACCGAGGCGGCCCAGACCACCCCGAGGGCGGTCAGCACCGCAGTGGTCGGAGTGCGCACGCCGATGCCCACGCAGATCGACGTCATCACCAGTACGGTCAACAGGACCCCGACCGAGATCCGGCGCCCGACGCCGCGCAGGGCGTCCAGGAACCGGTTCGGCCGCTTGGCCCCCATCGTGCTCAACTTCCGGTCGAGGCGCGTGTCCTGGCGCAGATCGGACTCGATCTCCTCGAGGAGCCGCCGCTCCCATCCGCTCAACGCGGGTCCGTCCATCTCGGTCACCTCCGACACTTCCGGTGACGTGCTCGCACCCGGGCGGTTGCCCGGTACGGGCCGGCGTTAACCGTTCCGGGGGCCGCCGGTTGCGGCGGCCACGCGCCCGAAGGCCCGGGGACGGGCGAGCAGGCTGTCGTCCAGGACGCGCAGCAGGGCGGCGGCGTCGCGGTGGACCTCGTCCGCGCCGGCCGCCCGCAGCTCGGGACCGGCGTCCCCGCCGGCCTCCAGGGCGACGCAGGGCACCCCGGCCCGGCGCGCCGCCAGCACCTCGCGCACGCTCCCGGCGACGGCCACCGCGTGCGAGGGCCCGCCGCCCACCAGCGCCAGTGCGGCCCGCACGGCATCGCCACCGGGGGCGGTCACGGTCAGTGCCCGCACCCCGGCCGGGCCGGGGCCGGTCAGCACCACCGTCCAGCCCCGCACGGCGCACTCGCGCAACAGCTCGGCGCCGCCGGGCAGCCGGGGCCGCCAGTCGGTGCCGATCAGGGCCGCCGAGATCACCGTCATGGCCACCTCTCCCGTGCTCCGGGCCCTGCGTCGGGGCTTCCCCCGCGCAGGTCACGCACCGCGCGCCCTTCCAGGTTAGGACGCTCCCCGGCCCGGCGCGCAGCCTGCCCGGAACGGCCGCCCCGGGCACCGGAAAGCCGCTTGGCGGGCGCCGCGCGGGCCGGAATACTCCGGAGGTCCGTCGACGGGGAGGGGAGCGGGTGGCGGTGTTCGCGTGCGCCGGGTGCGGTACGGAGCTGACGGTGCCGGTGGCGGAGGTGGCGCTGCCGCCGCACGCCCACCGGGAGGGCGGGGACCGGTACCTGCCGCCGCTGCTGGAGCCCGGCACCTTCGCCCTCGACCCGGAGCCGACCGAACGGCCCTGGCGCCCGTGGTCCGCGATCACGGCGGCGGAGGCCGCCGAACACGGCCTGTACGCGCCGGTCGACGGCCTGTGGAGCGGCCCCGGCGGCGCGGTGCTGCTGGCCCCGGGCGACACCCGGGCCACCGTGCTGCTCCCCGAGCGCTGCGAGGGCTGCTGCGCGGCGGCCGGCGGCCCGAACCTGGCCTGCGCGGGCTGTGGGCGCGAGGTGGGCGCCCGGATCGACGACTGCTACCGCTGGCAGGCGGTGTGGCTCCGTCCGTGGGCCGTGCGGCGCCTCCCGGTGGAGGGCCCGGCCCGGCCGGCCGGGGACGGCTGGACGGTGCCGCCGGCGCCCCCGGTCGAGCCGGGCGGCTGGTGGAACGAGCGCTGGAGCGCCGCCGTGGGGTCGGCCCTGGCCGGGCTGCTGGCGGCCTCCGGCGGCGAGCCGGTGGCCACGGCCCCCGGCCTGCTGACCGAGACCTTCGGCCGCGCCCTGCGGCGGCTGCTCCCCGGCGGTCCCCCGGCCCGCGCCCTGCGCCTGACCGGGCCCGGCCTGGCCGCCGTCCCGGCACCGGACATCGCCCTCGTCCCCCGCCACCCGTGGACCGGCGCCGCCTGGCCGGCGCCCTCCGGTACCGTGGCCGTCCCGCTGGACGCCGGGGTGTGGACGTACCTGGCCTTCCCGCCGCCCCGTCTCGCCACCAGGCTGCCCGCCGGGGAGGAGCGGGACGACCCGCTGCCGCTGCGCCCCGCCTTCCTGTTCGAACCCGACCGGTACCTGCTGCGCCACCACCTCGCCCGGCTGCCCGCCGTCCGCGAGCCCTGGCTGCGGGCGATCTACGATCGGCTCGGCGACGGCCGCCACCACCCGGGCGCGTAGGAGGGCACCCCATGAGGATCAACCTGACCACCGTGTTCGTCGACGACCAGGACAAGGCGTTGCGCTTCTACACCGAGGTGCTGGGCTTCGTGAAGAAGGCGGAGGTCCCGCTCGGCGCGTACCGCTGGCTCACCGTGGTCTCCCCCGAGCAGCCGGACGGCACCCAGCTGCTGCTGGAGCCCGACGCCCACCGCGCCGTCGGGCCGTACAAGACCGCGCTGGTCGAGGACGGCATCCCGGCCGCCCAGTTCGCGGTGGACGACGTGCACGCCGAGTACGACCGCCTGCACCGGCTCGGGGTGCGGTTCACCCAGCAGCCCACGGCGATGGGCCCGGTCACCGTCGCGGTGCTGGACGACACCTGCGGCAACCTCATCCAGCTCGCCCAGTTCACCCAGCTCCCCGGTTGACCGGGGCCCCGGCCGGGGGTGTCCAGGTCCTCGGTCGTCATTACCCGAGTCCCGGCACCCCCCGGTCGGGGTCCGAGGCGGTCAGGGGGTGGGGCCGAGCTTCTGCCAGGCGTCGCTCCTGCCGGGCTCGTCCGTGGCCTTGTTCCACCACTTGGCCCGCCAGTAGGAGCCGTTCCACGACACCGTCGAGGCCCAGGCCCCCTCGGTGTCCCCCGCGATGATCTTCGTGCTGGAGGCGGTGGCGCTGTTGGCGGGTGCGGCGAGGTAGGCCGGCACCTTCCACCAGTCGTCGTTCCCGCCGACGAAGCCGCCCAGGGCGTAGGCGGCGCCGTGCACGGGGCCGCCGGGGGCCGCCGAGTCCAGCAGCGGCTTGCCCGCGGTGGCCTGGTCCGTGCTGAGCCGTACCAGGCGCCACCACTGGTCGACCTTGCCGTCACAGTCCCGCACGGTGAGGGTGCCCCTGGCCGTGGTGGCGCCGAGGCACTGGTCGTGGCCGCTGGTACCGGACTTGATGTGGTACCACCCCTGGGAGTCCTCGCTCACCGTCCACAGCTGGTTGGCGTTGCCGGCCTGCTTCATCGACAGGTGGGCGTCGGCCCAACTCCCGGGGTGGTCGAGGACGTTGCCGCTGTTGCGGTCCTCGATGATCCACTTGTCGCCGGTCTGCCAGAACGCGAACGACGGGTTCGGGTTGTAGGCGTGCGCCTGCCACGGCGCGGCCTGGCACTGGGAGCCGGACGCCGGGGCGGGCGGGTCGACCGTCGTCACGGCGCGGCGCCGGTCACCCGTCGAACCGAACTCCGTCCCGCCGATCCTGAACGTCACGTTCGCCGGCCCGGTGACGGGCAGGTAGTACTTGACGTCGATGTCCTTCGACCTGCCGGCCGGAACGTCCTCGCAGTAACCGAGCTTGATCGTCACCCGGTGGAAGTCGCCCTTCAAGCCCCCCGCGTTCGGACCGCTGTGGCCGGGGGTGATGCCGCCCATCACCTTCCAGGCGCCGTCCTTCACCACCGGCGTGGTGGAGGTGGGGAGGTCGAAGGAGATCTCCGTGCCCTGGGCGAGGGCGACCTTGGAGCTGTTGGTGATCCGCAGTTTCGGCTGGATCGGCCACATGTCCGCCACTGCCGTGGGGAAGTCCACCAGCTCGGCCTTGACGTCGATCACCTGGGCGGGGAGCGACTTGCCGCCGCCGGTGGCGTTGCCCGAGGCCCCCGCGCCCTTGAGGGCGTTGTCGAGCCGGGTGGTCAGGTCGTAGCCCATCCCCCACTCGCCGTTCGCGCGCTTGGTGTAGTCACCGGCGAGCTCCCAGATCATCGCCCCGCCGATGCCCTTGTCCGCGATGTACTTCGCCTTCGCGTCGACGGACTTCTCGTTCTCCGTCGACAGGAACACCTTCTTGGCGTCGTTCCACAGCCACGACGACTGGAGCGGGTCGGAGTACTTCTCCGCGTACGTGCCGGTCGGCTTCCCGGCGTCGGTGCCGGGGTCGACGCCGTAGGCCTTCAGGTAGCCGGGGGTGCGGCCGTCCTGGAGGTTCCTGGTGTGCCACAGCGGGTTCGACCCGGCCCCGACCTCACGGCCGTCCTCCGTGTCGTGCCACACGTTGTCGATGCCGGTCGCGCCCAGTCCGCAGTCCTGGCCCTTGGCCGGCCCCCGGCCGCCCACGCCCCGCGGGCACTTGGACTGGTCGGGCATGGCGGAGGTGCCCCACAGGCCGTCCGTACCGCCCTGCACGTTCTGCCAGCCGCGTGAGTAGAAGGGGATGCCGAGGTTGATCCGCCCGGGCGGCAGGGCACCGCGGTAGTAGTGGTAGGCCCAGTCGACGTTGAAGTACCCGTTCTTCCCGTAGTCCTTGGTGTCGGCGCGCTGGTCGTCGTAGATCCCGGCGTCCGCCAGCTCGTTGTCGCGGCCGTCGTCGTACAGCGGGGCCTGCGGGCCGACGTACTTGTTCCACGAGCCGTGCAGGTCGTAGCTCATGACGTTGACGAAGTCCTGGTACTGGAGCGCCTGGCCGGCGTCCAGCTCGCGCACGAGGTAGCCGGAGGCGGACCCGGCCGAGGTCAGCAGGTAGTAGCGGCCCTTGTCCGCACCGGCCCGGTCCAGCTTCGCCCGCAAGGTCTTCATCAGCGCGGTGTAGCCCTGTTGCAGCCCCTTGCGCCGCGGATCGGACACGTCCCAGTCCAGCGGGTTGCCCGTACTGGGCAGGGCGCCGGGGTACTCGTAGTCGATGTCGACACCGTTGAACCCGTAGCGGTCCAGGAACTCCGTCACGGAGTCGGCGAACGTGTCGATCCCCGCCTGGTTGACCGAGCCGTCCGCGTTGGTCGCCATCGCGTAGAAGCCGCGCGTGTCCGCCCAGCCGCCGACCGAGATCAGCGTCTTCACCGCCGGGTGCTTCTTCTTGTACGTGTTCAGCAGGTTGAAGTGCCCCTTGTACGGCAGGGCGGGGTCCATCGCGTTTCGGTCCCCGTCCCAGGTCATGCCCGTGGCCGGGTTCTCCGGGTCGTTCACGTCGCCGACGCTGATGCGGTTCCCGTCCACCTTGGCGAAGGCGTAATTGACGTGCGTCACCTTCGACCAGGGGATGTTCGACACCAGGTAGGCCGGATCGCCCTTCGCCCCGGAGCGCCACCCGGTGAAGTAGCCCACCGCGCGCCGGGAACGGCCGTTGCCGACCCACTCCCGGCCGCTGCCGTCGTAGACGTCGCAGTAGCGGGCCGACACACCGTCCGTGGGCGTCATCCCCTCCGGCCGGCAGTCACCGGCGGACGCGGGTTTCGTCCCCCGGTCGTCCGCGGAGTCGTCGAAGGGGGAACCCGCGGAGCCCCGCCCCCCGGGATCACCGGTGCTGGTGCCGCCCTCCAGGTGCCACCGCTGCTCGAAGGCCCCGGTGCACCTCCAGAAGGCCAGGGCCTTGTCCTCGCCCTGGTCGGTCAGGCAGCCGCCGTCCGAGGTGACGAGCTGGTACGTCTGCCCGCCCAGCGCGTCGAGCCGCCAGCGCTGGTTCGCACCACCGCCGTCCCGCTGCAGCGCGGTGTCGTAGCTGGTGCCGTCCACGCTCTGCGACCGGTTGCCGTTGGCCTCCAGGACCTGGCCGGGGTCGAGGGCCGTGCGGATCGCGAACCGGCCGTCGTCCTGGCGGTCCAGGTTCCACTTCTGCGCCTGGTTCCCCTTCCCGCCCAGGGCCTTGACCTTGGTGCCGCTGGCGGGGTTCGCCTGGTCGACGTCGGCGACCCGGCCGGTGCTGTCGTTGACCAGCGAGACGCCGGCCGCCGAGGGCGGGGGCGTGCTCGTCGGGCCGCCCTTGTCGTCCATCCGCGGGATCTTCGTCATGCCGGTGGTGTCGCCCGCGGCGAAGATCGTGCCCGCCAGGACGCCCCAGCGCAGCGCATCGGCGGTGAAGACGAGGTCGCTGTCCGGGCCGCCGGCCGCGACGAATCCCCTGGTCCACTGGTTCCCGCGGAAGAAGGCGGCGAAGGCCCGGTCGAAGGTCTGCACCCCCGGCCAGCGGACGGCCGCGTTGAACCCGTCGGTCCAGCCGGCCTTGGCCAGGGCCCTGAAGTTGTCGCCGATGGGCTTGGGCCCGTTGAGCACGCGGTCGGTGGAGCTGCCGATGTTGACTTCCAGCGACACGTAGGTGTCGCCCTTGAAGAGGAAGACCTGGTTCTCCATCACCGACAGGGCCGAGTCGACCCCCTGGGTGAAGGGCCTGGTGCCGTCACTGCCGGCCAGGCTGTGCCACCCGTCCGCGATCGTCGTCGGCGCCTTGGTGACCTTGGCGTTCCCGTCGGAGTCCAACCGCATCCGCATGTACTGGTCCCCGCGGAACAGCATCACCTCGTCCGGGTCCTCCGGCAGCGTGAAGGCCGCGTCGAAGCCGTTCGCGAAGGGCGTGCCCGCCAGGACCGGCCACAGGTGGGAGACGGTGTCCTCCGTGCCTCCGGCCAGGACGGCGTTCTGCGAAGCGTCCTTGATGCGGGCGACGAACGGCCCCTGGAGGAGGTACACGTCGCGGCCGGTGCTGAAACTCGCGTTCACCAGCGGGCGGCCGCACCCGGGCGCGCCGTCGCTCGACCGCGGGATCCGGCAGATCGGACCCCCCGTCCGGACCTGGAGGACGGCCAGCCCGACGGCGGCCGCTCGGGCGGCGAACCAGGAGTTGCCCGGGTCCTGGTTGGCCTCCCACAGGTCGCTGCTCCGCGCGTTCCAGGTCTGGATCTGGGGTTCGAACTGCGCGATGCGGGCCGGGATCCCGCTGCGCAGCGCCGCCCCGATGGCGTCCCTGATGTTGCGGAACCGGGTGCCCTCGGCCAGGGCTTCGACGAGGACCATCAGAGCGCTGCGCAACCACGGTGTCCGCTGGGCGGCACGCTCCTGATTCGAGGGATCGACGAGGACGCCTTCCAGGACTGCGACGGCGCGCGTCAGCGCATTGGCGTCGATGTTCGCCCAGCCGTTCTCGAAGGCGAAGGGGTTGCCCGGCGTGACGCTCTCGTTCCTGAGATCGCCGTACTCCACACCGATGGTGTCGAGGTAGACGTACCTGTCCGGGTCCTGGCGTCGCTGCCGCTGCTGGTTGAACCACGTGTTGCGGGCGACCCTGGACGAGCCGATGCCGTCGTCGCGCATGCGGTAGACCGTCCGCACTCCGTCCCGGATGGTGTAGAAGCCGCAGATGTAGAGGTCGTTCGGCGCGATGATCAGCCCGGTCTCCATGTTCGCCGGCTGATCCCGGTTCGGGTGGACCAGATCGAAGAGGTTGACCGTCACGGGGGTGGCATTGTCGAGCGTGATGTTGTAGTCGCCGCGGTACGGGCGGGTGAAGTTGCGCTGGAGGTCCCCGATGAAGTTCAGGTAGCGCTGGGACGGGTCGTCCTGGGCCGCGTGCGCCGGCCCGTTCGCCCCGAACGGCAGGAGGAGGATCGCCAGCAGGACCAGCAGGACCCGGCGCAGCCCCTCGGCCCGGCGTCGGGGCGGCGATCCCCCCGCCGCCGGGCCTGGGACGGTCGTTCGCAACCGCAACATGTCTCTCCAGAGGATCGGTGACATTACTGCGGCGGAACCTACGGAGCACCGGTAGACAGGCGATGGACGGCCCGGCGGAGGCGGGGGCGGGCGCGGGTCGGCGGAGACCGGGGCGGGCCGGGGCGGGCCGTGACCCGGTTGTCCGGCCCCGGGTTCAGCCGAGGGTGACCGGCGGGTCGGTGGCCAGGCGGGCGTGGAGGTGCTCGTCGTTGTAGGGGCCGTCGCCGTAGCGGTAGGAGCCGCGCAGGGTGCCCTCGTACGGGAAGCCGGCCCGGGCGGCGACCCGGCAGGAGGAGTCGTTGCCGACGGCGTGGTAGAGCTCGATGCGGCGCACCCCGGCGGTGCGCACGCCCCAGTCGGTGATGGCGGTGGTGGCGAGGGTGGCCAGGCCGCGGCCGCGGGCGGCGGCGAGCAGCCAGTAGCCGACCATGGCGACACCCTCGCCCTGGTCCGTCCAGAGCAGCACGACGTTGCCGCACAGCCGGCCGTCGGCGCGGTCGGTGACGGCGAAGCAGGCGGTGCTGCCGTCGGCCCAGCGCTGGTCGGCGCGGTCGAGGTAGGCCTCGGCGCCGGCCGGGTGGGTGGCGTCGTGCAGGGGGTTCCAGCGGGCGATCTCCGCGTCGGCGGCGGCCGCCGTCACGGCGGCGACGGTGCCGCCGGGCAGGTCGAGGGCGCGGCCCCAGGGGCGCAGCTGGAAGGCGCCCAGGTCGAGGACCTCGGGCTGGAAGGGGCGCCGGTCGGTCGCCAGGTCACTGGTGGTCACCCCGCCTTCCTACCTCCCGTCGCGCCGCGCCCGCCAGTGATTAATCCGGCGGCGACCGGTCCGGCCGGAGTCCGGTCAGATCCGGGCGAGGTAGCCGTTCTCCACGAGCCAGAGCACGTTCAGCTTCGCCGGGCCGCTGGGGACGAGGGCGGCGTCGAGCTGGTACTGGAGGCCCCAGCCGGGCTGGTTGAACCAGGGGGCGATCGGGCCGGCGTGCACCTTGAACGGCTTGACGACCTTGTAGTCGTGGTAGTTGCAGCCGGCCGCCGGGACGCTGTCGAGGCTCTGCGGGGGGATCGCGCGGTTGGCGTAGGGCAGGCCCTCGGGGGCGAGGAAGGAGCCGTACTCGCTGCCGTAGCGGTCGATGTTCTGGTTCGGGTACAGGGTGAGGTCGAACTCGACCGGGCTGCCGTCGGGGAGGGTGACGTAGCCGTCGGACGGCGGGTAGATCCAGCCGCCCTTGCCGCCGTTGGCGGTCGGGTCGTAGTACTTGGTCAGGAAGTCCTGCTCGCCGGCGCCGCCGGTGCGCTGGTAGCCGGCGAGTTGGCGGCCGACCGGGCCGGTGGTCGGGAGGTCCTCGGGGCCGAGGCGGGAGTCGCCGTCGAAGAACGCCGCGGAGCACTGGTCGGACGGGGTGGCCGCCCTGGTGTCGGCGGCGGCGGCGGGAATGCTCACGGCGGTCAGGGCGGCGGCCGCGGCGAGGGGCGCGACGAGCAGGCGAAGGCGCACGGTGTCTCCGTCGAACGAGGATCGGTGGGAGAGCAGCCGCGGAGGGCATTGCGCTCACCCTCCGTGGCCGGTTCGCCACCAGGCAAGCGGATTCACTGATCATTCGTCAACACGACTTGGCCGAAGACCGACCGGATTCCCCGGTTTCGGCCACGCCCGGGACGCCGGGCCGCTCACTCGGACGGAGGGGCGGCCCGGCCGCCGGCCTCACCGCCCCGGGGCGACCCGCCCGAGCAGGTGGAGCAGCCGGTCCAGGGCGTCCTTGGAATCGGGCTCGGTCAGGTTGACCATCAGCCGGAAGGCCACCTTCAACAGCGCCGGGTGGCCCAGCCCGGCGGCTCCGGCCGCACCGAGCAGCCGGGGCCGCCCGAGCAGGTCGGCGGCCAGCCGGCCCAGCGCGAAGTAGCCCGCGTAGGCGGAGCGGAGCTTCTGCGGGTAGGCGCGCAGGGCGAGTTCACGGCCGCGGTCGGTGCGGCGGGCGTGCGCCTGGACGACGGTCTCGGCGGCGTAGCGGCCGGACTCCATCGCGTAGGCGATGCCCTCCCCGGTGCCGGGGCTGACCGTGCCGCCGGCGTCGCCGATCAGCAACAGGCCGTCGGCGTAGTGGGGTCGGCGGTTGAGGCCCATCGGCAGGGCGGAGCCGCGGATCGGCTCGGTGACGGCCTCGGGGTGGTAGCCGTAGTCGGGCGGCAGGTCGGCGCACCAGCGCCGCAGCAGCTCGCGCCAGTCCAGGTCGGTCTTCGCGGTGTCGAGGACGCCGAGGCCGACGTTGGCGGTGCCGTCGCCCATGCCGAACACCCAGGCGTAGCCGGGCAGCAGCCGGTGGGCCGGGTCGTCGGGGTGGCGCAGGTCGAGCCAGGCCTCCAGGTAACGGTCCTGGTGGCGCGGGGTGGTGAAGTAGGTGCGGTAGGCCACGCCCATCGCGCGGTCGGTGCGCCGGTAGCGCTTCATCGCGACGGACAGCCGGGTGGAGTTGCCGTCGGCGGCGACCACGAGCGGGGCGCGGTACTCGACGGGCCTGCGCTCCTCGCCCACCTTGGCGCTGACGCCGGTGATCCGGCCGGACCGCTGGTCCGTCAACGGCCCGGCCACGTTGGCCCGTTCGATCAGCCGGGCACCGGCCGCGGCGGCCCGGCGGGCGAGCAGCTCGTCGAAGTCGGCCCGGCGGCGCACGAGTCCGTGGCCGGGGAAGGCGGAGAGCTCGGGCCAGTCGAACTCCAGCGAGCGGTGCCCGGAGATCAGCCGCAGGCCCTTGTTGTGCAGCCAGCCGGCCTCCTCGGAGACGTCGACGCCCATGTCGACCAGCTGTTTGACGGCGCGCGGGGTGAGGCCGTCGCCGCAGACCTTCTCGCGCGGGAAGGCGGACTTCTCCAGCAGCAGGACGTCCAGGCCGGTGCGGGCGAGGTGGTAGGCGGCGGTGGAGCCGGCCGGTCCGGCGCCGACCACGATGACGTCGGCACTGTCCTCGGTCGGAGCGGGCTGCTGCCGCTCCGCTCGCAGCTGCTGCTCTGGGCCGGGCATCGAGCACTCCCCCTGGGGTCGGATCGGCTGCTGGCTCGACCGGTGGCTGACGCGATCGGCCGCACGCGCAACGGAATCGGCGGGCTGGGCGGTTCCAGACGGACGATAGAGAACCAGGCCCACCGCCCGCCGCCATGACACGCGGACCCGGCCCGCGAACCGGCCATTACCGGCCACCCGCCACCCGTCCCGTCGTCGCCCCGCGGGCCGTCCTCGCGGCCCGGCGAGCCGGGTCCCGATCGGCACATCACCACGTCAGAGGCCTGCGCTGCACATGAATTCACCACAACCGGGTGATCGGATCGTTGTGGGGAACTAGTCGGATAAATCGCCCTCAGCGCTGCATTTCTGCCAAATCCCCCTTGCGTCACCTTTCGTCCTGCGGGAACTTTTGTGCCCCTCACGTCGTACCCAGCCGGCCCCCGCCCGGCGGGCGACCGAAGGCCCCCACCCACCGCGCGGACTCGTCCGGCCCGCCGTACCCGATGGAACACCCATGCACCTCCGCTCCACCGCCGCCCGCTCCCTGGTGGCCGTCCCCACCGCCGCCGCCCTGCTCCTGCTCGCCCCCGCCGCGCACGCCGCCGCCGGCGGCAACGGGAAGGGCGCCCCCGGCAACAACGGCACCGTGAGGATCCACAACGCCGGCACCGGTCAGGAGGACGTGCGCAACGAGCCCAAGGTCTGCACCTTCTACCTGGACTCCTTCGGCTTCGACGCGAACCAGGACGTGCTCTGGGCGATCTTCGACATGAACGGCGACATGACCGAGCCGGTCGTGTACGGCGACCTCCCGGTCGACTCCGAGGGCCACATCCGCACCGAGGACATCAAGCTCCCGGACGGCCACTACAAGCTGCTCTGGGCGGCCGTGCCGCTGGTCGACGGCGAGCTGCCGGAGAACCCGGACGTCAGCAACCCCAAGCAGAAGGTCTTCAAGGTCGACTGCGGCGGGCAGACCCCGGCCCCGACCGGCAAGCCGACCGCCGTGCCGAGCACCAACCCCTCGCACACCCCGGCGCCCTCGCACTCGGCCACGCCGTCGCACACCCCGGAGCCCAGCCACACCCCCGCGCCCTCGCACTCGGCCACGCCGTCCACCACCCCGCTGCCGCCGGTGCCGACCACCCCCGCGCCGACCACCCCGGCCACGACGCCGGCCACCACTCCGGCCACCGAGCCCGCGAAGACCCCCGCGCCGACCACCCCGGCCGCCGAGGTCCCGAGCGGCACCCCGAGCACCGTGCCGAGCGCCGGCCCGTCCACCCCGCCGACCGCCACCGTCCCGGTGCACCCCGGGGACGGCACCAAGGTCAGCCCGAGCCGGCCGCTGGTCGTGCCGGCCAAGGTCAGCGTCCCGACCCCGATCCCGGGCGCGGCCGCCGACGGCAAGAAGCTGGCCACCACCGGTAGCGACGGCACCCTGCTGTACGCGGGCGCCGGCACCGCCCTGCTGGTCGCCGGTGCGGGCGCGGTGGTCTACACCCGCCGTCGCCGCACCTCCGCCTGAGGCACCCCGGTACGCCGGTCCCCGGGGGTCTGAGCCCTCCGGGGGCCGCGGGGGGGGGGGGGGCGGGCGCCGGCCGGCGCCCCCCCCCCCGCGGCCGGCGCGCAGGCGCCGCGCGGGGGGC
>NZ_JBHYGR010000090.1:33107-38910 GCF_042738155.1 Kitasatospora sp. NPDC059088
TGTTTGGCCCCGCGGGGCGCGGCGCCCGGGGGGTGTGCCGCGCTGGGGGGCGTGGGGGGCGTGTTAGTCCGCGCCCCCCCCCGCGGCGGCCGGCGCGTGGGGCGGGGGGGGGGGGCCGGGGTTCGTCCCTGATCAGGGGCGGAGACGACGGAAGCCCCTGACCGCACGGGGGGACGTGCCAGGGGCTTCCGTTCATCTCCACGGCCCCAGGGGCCTCAGTGGTTCACTCCCGTCACGGATTCACCGCCAGCACCACGAACTCCGCCAGCACCCCCAGGTGCAGCGCGCCCTGGAGCAGGGTCGCCCGGCGCGGGATGACGGTCAGGGTGCCGAGCACGACCGTCAGGGTCAGCAGCACCAGGTGCGAGGGTTCGAGGCCGAGGACGAGCGGGCCGGAGAGCCAGACCGAGGCGATCGCGACCGCCGGGATGGTCAGGCCGATGCTGGCGAGCGCCGAGCCGAGGGCCAGGTTGAGGCTGGTCTGCACCCGGTTGCGCACGGCCGAGCGGAGCGCCGCGATGGTCTCCGGCAGCAGCACCATCAGGGCGATCACCACGCCGACCACGGCGTGCGGCAGTCCGGCGCTCTCCACCGCGGACTCGATGGTCGGCGAGACGCCCTTGGCCAGGCCGACCACCGAGACCAGTGCGACGGCGAGCAGCAGCATGCTCGTCCCGGCGGCGCGGACGGTGGGCGGGGTCGCGTGGTCCTCCTCGTCCTCCTCCCGGCGGACCTTGCCCTCCGGGGTGACGGGCAGGAAGTAGTCCCGGTGCCGCAGGGTCTGGGTGGTCACGAACAGCCCGTACACCACCAGCGAGGCGATGGCCGCGTAGGTCAGCTGGGTGGTGGAGAACTGCGGGCCCGGGGTGCTGGTGGTGAAGGTCGGCAGCACCATGCTGAGCGTGGCCAGGGTGGCGATGCAGGCGAGCGCGGTGCCGGTGCCCTCGGCGTTGAAGACGGCGGTGCGGTACTTGACCGCGGCCACGATGATGGACAGGCCCATGATCCCGTTGCAGGTGATCATCACGGCGGCGAACACGGTGTCCCGGGCGAGGGTCGAGGACTTGTCCCCGCCGTCGGCCATCAGCGTCACGATCAGCGCGACCTCGATCACCGTGACGGCGACCGCGAGCACCAGCGATCCGAACGGCTCCCCGGTCCAGTGCGCGATCACCTCGGCGTGGTGCACGGCGGCCAGCACCGCCCCCACCAGGAACACGGCGACGACGCCGACCACCCAGCCGGGCAGGTCCTCGTGCCAGGTGAGGGCGAGGACGACGAACGCCGCCACCGGGACGACGACGGTCCATTGCGCGGAGGCCGCGCGGAGCTTCGTGATCATGCGCCCGAGGATCCCAGACCGGGGGCCGGTCGCCCGGGTGCCCGCGCCGGGATACGGGTGGATGTGGCACAACTCATCCCGATACGTCCGCTCACCCTCCGTAGTCGGCGAGGTACCGGAGCACCTTGTCGACGTGCGGCCGGACCCGCTCCGGGACGCCCCCGGCGGCCGTCACGGTCTTGTCGCTGGTCCGGTACGCGGCGGCGACCAGCGCGGGCAGGTCGCGGGTGAAGCCCTGCCGCTTGAGCTGCTGGTCGAGCCAACAGACGTAGTTGCCCATCGCGGCGATCGCGTCGCCCGGGTCCAGGTAGGACTTCGGCCCGGGGTGGCTGGCGGCCTTGGCCCAGGCCTCGAAGACCGCGGGCGTCCACATCGCGATGCCGTACTCGCCGGTCTCCGGGCGGGCCGCGTTCGGGTCGAAGCCGCTCTCCGCCTTGAGCATGGCGGCCAGCAGGACGGGGGTGACCTCCGGTTCCGGGCAGCGCCGGGCGGCGTCCTCGACCATGCCCCGGTAGGCGGGCGGGACGTCGGATCCGGCCGGGATCTGCCCGGGCAGCGGTGCGGCGCGGTGACCGCCCGGCCCGGCCCGGCCGACCGGCTCGGGGCCCCCGGTGAGCGCGAGCAGGACGGCCGTGCAGGCCAGCATCCCGAGGCCGGCCCGCAGCACCCGGCGGCGGGCGGCCGGGCGGGCGCCGGCCCGGGCCACCAGGGCGGCCAGGTCGGTGCGGGCGCGCTCCTCCCGGTCCGGGGCCAGGCAGGCCGCCACCACGGGCCGCCAGCGGGCGGGCAGTGCCTGGTCCGGCCGCAGCGGGGCCGCGCCGCGCGCGTACGCCTGGGCGGCGAGCGAGCGGGCCCGGGCGGTGGCACCGAGGAAGGGGTGCAGCCCTCCGGTGAGCAGCTGGTGGGCGATCACCCCGAAGGCCCAGACGTCGGCGCTGGGGCGCACCGCGACCCCGCGCGCGCCGGTGCGCTGGGACCACCACTCGGGCGGGACGTGGTCGGGGGAGCCGAGCGGCGGGGCGTAGGCGTGGGTGCCCTCCAGCTCGGCGGTCAGGCCGAAGTCGGCGATCTTGGCGGTGCCGTCGGGCATCAGCAGGATGTTGGCCGGTTTGAGGTCCCCGTGCACCCAGCCGGCCCGGTGCATGTGGGTCAGTCCGGCGCACACCTCGGCGAGGATCCGCTCGGCGCCGGGGACGGCCCGGCCGGAGCGCGCGGTGGCGAGCAGGTCCTGGAGGCTGCGGGCGGCGCGTTCCATCACCAGCGCGACGGCGCCGTCCAGTTCGGGGCGGCCGGGGTCGTCGACGGTGACCACGGCGAGGGTGCGGATCAGGTGGGGGTGGTCGGCGCGGCGGCTGAACCGCAGTTCCCCGGCGGCCATCTGGGCCGCCGTGCGGCGCTGGCCGGGGCTGGAGCGGGCCGGTCCGAGCAGCTTGACGGCGGCCGGGGAGCCGTCCGGGCCCTCGGCGGCGTAGACGCTGCCCCAGGCGCCCGCGCCGAGGAAGGCGCCGGTGCGGTAGCCGGCCAGGAGGTAGCCCGGGGGCACCTCGAAGGGCGGCCGTGAACCGGGTGGCGGCCCCGGCGGGTCGGCCGGGGTCACGGCCGGGTGGCCGGGCGCCGGGGCGGCAGCAGCGCGAGGTGCTCCTCCCGGACGAGGTCGAAGCGCAGGGCCAGGGCGACCAGTTCCTCGCGTTTGCCCCCGGCCGGGCCCTCCTCGTACGGCTCGCGCAGCCGCAGTTTGGCGCCGACGAGGTAGTCGATGTGGTAGTTCACCGCCGAGCGGGTCAGCCCGTGGCAGGCGGGCAGGGCGCGCAGCCGGGCCAGCACCTCGGTCGCCCCGGGGACGGCGGCGGCGGAGGGCGAGCGCAGCCGGGGTTCGCAGAGCGCGAGCAGCACCAGGAAGTACTTGGCGGTCGGGTCCAGGGCGAAGGGGCTGACGGTGCGTTCGCCGTCCGCGCCGGCGGAGTGGCCGTCCAGGTAGGAGTGCTGCGGGGCGAAGACCTTGAAGGCGGCGGGCTCGCCGAGGGCGGGCAGCAGGACCCGGGAGAGTTCGAAGGGGACGGGTGCGCCGAGCCGGCCGGGGGCGACCTTGACGTGCTCCCCCGCCCCTTCGAGGTTCTCCACCACGTAGGTGGCGGTGGTGGAGAAGTTGGACAGCAGCCAGTAGTCCTCGGCGGCGACCACTTCGCCGGCCCGGCGGGAGACGCCCTGGTCGGGCAGTGGGATGGGGACGGGCCGGGCGGGCTCGCCGCGGCCGAACACCGCGGTCTCGCCGGGGCCCATCCGCAGCAGTGCGGGCGCCGTGCCGGGCGCCGACTCCGGCCTCTGGTTGGGTAGTTGCACGATGACCGTGGCCACGCCGCCACCTCCGTGGGATCGGTTCGATGGTATCCGTCCGATTCGCCCCGGAGGCAAGGCGCTTACCCGGACGGGTGAAGGAGTCCGGACGAAGGGCGGGGCGGGCCGGGGCCCGGACGATCGCTTTCGACAAAAGGGTGGTTCAAGGCCTGGTCAAACGGGCGGACCCGGAGTACGGGGAACCGGGCCCCGGGCCGCTCCGACCCTCCCCGGCCGCACGGACGGGACTCCTCCCGGCCTCCCGCCACTCCTCGCGGGACCCCGGCCGCGGGCGCGATCGGCCACGAACCCTTGCAGGTCGGGAACTTGGCGAACGCCCTGGGCGCTGCGGACCTACTGATCATCCGTCAGGCCGCGACTTGTCCGTGCGCTGAACATCCGGCGAACGATTGCAGCCAGTAGTTGAACCGTCACCATGGGTGTGACGCAACGCACACTTGCCGATCTCATGATGTGTGCAAGACTCATCTCAAGAAGTGAGATTCCCTTTATTTCCAAGGAGGTTCGTATCATGCGCACTCGGATTGCAGCCGTGATGATGACGGTGGCAGGGATCGCCGGGCTGTCGGCCGCCCCCGCCGTGGCCGCCACGGCGACGTCCGAGGCCGGCACCGCGGCCTGCGCCACGGTGCTCAACCGCCCCTGCATCACGCACCAGGCCGACGGTGAAGGCATCGTCGGCATCGCCCAGGTCAGCGCGGACCCCACCCAGTTGACGATGGTTCAGGTAGAGGTGCGCACCCAGCAGGCCTGGGGCAGCCCGTGGGAGACGGTCGCCAGTGCGACGACCGTCCGACTCGGCTCCGCCCAGGCCGTCACCCCCAAGGTCACCGCCACCGCCCCCCGCATCATCTGCGCCACCGCCGGCCCGGCGCTGGACGCCGCCAAGCAGGTGACCACCTGTACCAACCCGTTCTGATCCGGCGCGCTCCGCTCCGGTGGGCCGGACCCCGATCGGCCGCCGGAGGGGCGCCGTCCGGAAGGACACCTCCGTAAGACAGGGCAGCCCGGACCTCCGGGCACCGGGAGCCGGGGCCTTCGGGCCCCGGCTCCTCGGGCGTCCCGGCCTCCCCGGCCTCCCCCGCCTTCTCGGGCGGCCCGGGCGGCCCGGGTGGCCCGGGCACCGGAAAGCCCCCACCAGGCAGAACATCCGGCCCGGAGACCGGCCCCGGGTGGACCTGGGGGCCCCGTTCACGGCAAACTGGTCTAGACCTCGGAGGTCTAGACCTCAGCCTCGCCTCAGAACGGTGGACCCAGTATGGAAATCGTGATCGTCCCTGACGCCCCAGCGGCCGGCGAACTCATCGCCGCGGCGATCACCGATCTGCTGACCGGCAAGCCCGAGGCCCTGCTCGGCGTCGCGACCGGCTCGACCCCGCTGCCGATCTACCAGGCCCTCGCCGAGCGGGTCCGCGACGGCCGCCTGGACGCCTCCCGGGCGCGCATCTGCCAGCTGGACGAGTACGTCGGCCTGCCGGCCGGCCACCCGGAGTCCTACCGCTCGGTGGTCTTGAAGGAGGTCGTGGAGCCGCTCGGCCTGACCGAGGAGTCCTTCCTGGGCCCGGACGGCAACGCCGCCGACATCGCCGCGGCCGCCACCGCCTACGACCGCGCGCTGGCCGAGGCCGGCGGTGTGGACCTGCAGATCCTCGGCATCGGCACGGACGGCCACATCGGCTTCAACGAGCCCTGCTCCTCGCTCTCCTCCCGGACCAGGATCAAGACCCTGACCCGGCAGACCCGGGTCGACAACGCCCGGTTCTTCGACAGCATCGACGAGGTCCCGCACCACGTCATCACCCAGGGCATCGGCACCATCCTGGAGGCCCGCCACCTGGTGCTGCTGGCCACCGGCGAGGCCAAGGCCGAGGCCGTCGCGCTGGCCGTCGAGGGCCCATTGGCCGCCGTCGTTCCCGCCTCGGCGCTGCAGCTGCACCCGCACGCCACCGTGGTGGTGGACGAGGCCGCCGCCTCCCGCCTCAAGCTCGCCGACTACTTCCGCGACACCTACGCGGCCAAGCCGGCCTGGCAGCAGCTCTGACCCCTGCGGTCGCCTGCGGCGCGGGGGGGGGGGGGGCGGGCCGGGGGGGGGGGGCGCCCCCGCCC
>NZ_JBHYGR010000091.1:0-2630 GCF_042738155.1 Kitasatospora sp. NPDC059088
GGGGGGGGGGGGGCGCGGGTGGGGGTGTGTGTGGGGTTGTGGGGGGGCTGGGCGGGGGGGCGGCGGGGGGGGGGGGCGCGGGCGCCGCCGCCTGGCAAGATCCGCCGGACAGGCCCTAGCCCCCGCCCCTCCGCCCCCACTCCCTCGCCCCCGACCCCCGGACTACTCCAGCTGCCGACGCTCCCGCCGCCGCCCGACCCCGCGCCGCCCAGATCCACGCCGCCCGGACCGCCGCTCCCCGGCGGGAGCCTCCTGCAACACCCGGATCCGCAGGTCGGCCGGCAGCTCCGCCAGCCCCAGACTCCGTACCGCGTCCGTCCGCGGCCCGTCCTCGAAGTGCTCCACCAGCCCGACCGGGTCCCCGCCCGGGGTCAGCCGTACGGCGCCCCGCAGCCGCGGGTGCCCGGGGGCCCGCACCAGCCGGACCCCGGCCCGCTGCACCTCCGGCAGCACCGCCGTGCCGTGCTCCAGCGCCTCCTCCAGCGCCCGCGAGTTCACCCGCATCCGCAGCCCCCGCGCCCCTGGCGTCGGCACCGTGATGTGGGCGAGTCCGGTCCGCCGCAGCTGCGCCACCAGCCACCAGGCCGTCCCGAGCACCAGCAGCGACAGCCCCCCGATCACCGTCGGCCACCACCACGAGGAGCCGACCCACCGCACCCGGGAGCGTGCGCTGACCACCGGCTGGTCCGGCGAGGTCAACGGCCACCAGCTCGGCGGATCGACCCCCAGCCGCCGGTACAGGTCGAGCCCGCCCGCCAGCACCAGCACCCCGACTCCCACCAGCACCGCCCCCACCACCGCCAGCAGCACCCGGTTGACGACCGTCCGCTTCACCGCGCCGCCTCCCCGGTCCGCTCCCCCACCCCGTCCGCCGACTCCCCATCCGCCGACTCCCCGGCCACGCCCCCACCCGCCGGCCCCCGCCAGGACCGCACGTCCAGCCGCAACGGCCGCGCCAACCCCACCCGCGCCAGCTCCTCCCGCAACTGCCGCTGCACCCCCGCCGGGTCCACCGGCCCGCTCACCGACACCCGCACCCGCCGCCGCCCGACCTTGACCCTCAGGTGCTCGATGCCCGCCAGCCCGGCGGCCCGGTCCGCCAGCAGGTGCCCGACCCCGGCCCGGTCGATCGCCGCCCCCGTCCCGCCGTACGGCCGCAGCACCAGCCACCGCCGCAGCCCGGGTGCGAACGCCAGCCACAGCAGCCCCAGCCCGACCAGGGCCGCCGCACCGGCGCCGACCAGCACCCACAGGTCGTCCAGGTGCCGGGTGGCCAGCTCGTCCGCGATCTGCGCCCGCCACCGCCGGGCCGGCTGCCCGGCCCGGACCGCGACCGCGTCGTACAGCAGCGCCCCGGCCACCACCAGCACCACCGTGGCGACCGGCGCCGCGACGGCCGCCCGCCCCGACCGCAACCGGGGCACCTTCCCCACCGCCTCCGAACCCGACCCCTCCGAACCCGACCCCTCCGGCCCCGACGCCGCCACCGCGTCCCCCTTCACCACGCTCCCCCGGCGACCAACTTCTCGACCACCACGACCACTTCGGACACCTTCGTCCCCGTCAGCCCGTTCACCTGCGCCGCCACCCGGTCCCGCACCCGCCGGGCGAGTCCGGCCAGGTCCGCCGGGAAGGGCAGTTCGACCGCCACCCGGACGGTCACCGTGCTGCCCGGCCGCGCCACCGAGACCTTCGGCGGCTCCCCCTTCACCGACCGCCCGACCCAGGCCTCGGCGACCACCTCCCGCGCCGCCTGCCCGGCGATCCGTTCGTACACCCGGTCGGCGACCCGCAACCGCCCCCGGCGCACCGCACCGGAGGCGGGACCGGGGACGGGACCAGGGACGGGGCTAGGGCCGGGACCAGGCGCCGGTACGGCGGCCCCCATCAGCGCCGCCGGTCGCGACCGCGGAGCAGGTCCCCGAGGTCGCCGAGCTCGATGTCGCCCTCCAGCAGCCGCCCGGCCACGAAGCCGACCAGCCCGAGCGCCGCCACCAGCAGGAACGCCGCGAACCCGCCGAAGTACCCGGCGAAGCCGAGGGCCATGCCCACCACCAGGCCGACGATGGCCAGGTTCATCCGCTACTCCCTCGTCCTCCACCGAACGCCGACACCAACACCCCGGGCGGTCCCGCGGCCGGGCGCTACTTGAGCTTGGGCCGCTGCCCCGACGACGCCACCGGCTCCTCTTCCTCCTCGAACTCCGGTTCGTCCGGGAGGTGGACGTCGTTGACCGCGATGTTGACCTCGACGACCTCCAGGCCGGTCATCCGCTCCACCGCGTCGATGATGTTCTCCCGCACCTGGCGCGCGAGTTCGGGGATCACCACGCCGTACTCGACCACCAGGGCGATGTCGATCGCGGTCTGCTTCTCGCCGACCTCGGCCTTGATCCCGCGCCCGATGCTCGACCTGCCGCCGGGGACCCGGTCCCGCATCGCGCCGAAGGTGCGGGCCAGTCCGGAGCCCAGCGCGTGGATGCCGGAGACCTCCCGGGCGGCCATCCCGGCGATCTTCTCCACCACACCGACCGCCAGCGCCGTGCGGCCGCGCTCGGCGGACGGCCGACCGCCGTCCCCGCCCCCCCCGGGCGCGGGCCGGGCCCGGGGCGGAATCACAAAAACCAGACA
>NZ_JBHYGR010000091.1:2640-4537 GCF_042738155.1 Kitasatospora sp. NPDC059088
ATTATCCAACACACCCCCCCCCCGCCTCGGGGGGGTGCGCGCTGGGGTGCTCGCCCCCACACCGCCCCCCCCCGGCGCGGGGCGGGGGCGGGCCCCGGGGGGGGGGGCCGGGGGTGGGCCCGCCACCGGGGTTCTTGTGCAGGGTCGCGGGCGTCGGAGTGTCAGGCATGGGGCGCATCTCCCTCGTAGCGGCTCCAGCTATATCGCAAACCTCCCCAACTCTGGCATTCCGCCACGACCCCCGCCCGCCGAGCACGCCCCGGAACGCCGCAGGCCCGGCCCCGGGGTGCTCCCCCGGGGCCGGGCCTGCGCGCAATGGCGGGTGGGTCAGTCGCCGATCCCGGCGAGTTCCCGCAGCCGGCGGGCCTGGGCCGCCCGTTCGGCCGAACGCTGCTCCTCGTACGACCGTCCGGAGGCCCCCTGGAGCAGGGCCTTGGTCTCGGTCACGGCCCCGCGCGGGGCGGCCAGCAGGGCGGCGGCGAGGTCCCGGGCGGCGGCGTCGAGTTCGGCGCCGGGCACCGACAGGTTGGCCAGCCCGGTCGCGGCGGCCTCCTCGGCGCCGACCCAGCGGCCGGTCGCGCAGATCTCCAGCGCCCGGGCGTAGCCGACGAGGTCGACCAGCGGCTTGGTGCCGGCCAGGTCGGGGACGAGCCCGAGCGAGGTCTCCTTCATGGCGAACTGCACGTCGTCGGCGACCACCCGCAGGTCACAGCCGAGCGCGAGCTGGAAGCCGGCCCCGACGGCGTGGCCCTGGACGACGGCGATGGAGACCAGGTCGGCGCGGCGCCACCAGGTGAAGGCCTCCTGGTAGGCGGCGATGGCGTCGTCCAGCTCCTGGTCGGCGGAGCCGGCCAGCTGCAGGAAGGTGGGCTCGCCGGGGATGCCCTCGGGGGTGAACATCGCCCGGTCCAGTCCGGCGGAGAAGGAGACGCCCTCGGCGCGCAGCAGCACCACCCGCACGCTGCCGGGCAGTTCGCGACCGGCCTGGGCGAGGGCGCGCCAGAGTGCGGGCGACTGGGCGTTGCGCCGCTTGGGCTGACAGAGGGTGACGACGGCGAGCTCGCCGTCGATCTCCAGCCGGACGCCGTCCCGCTCCCAGCTCGGGGCCTGCGGGTCGGTGGCGGGGGCGGTCATGCGGGAACCTCCGGTGGCGGGGGACGTGGCTACCGGAGAGTAACAAACCTGGGCGCGGACGGGCAGGCCCTCGGCCCGCAAAGATCGGAACGGCCCCCGGCACCCGGGGGCGGACATGACGATCGGCGGCCGGTCCACTCGACCCGAGGGCGGACGCCCGGCCGTGGTCGGCCGTCGTCTCCTCGGCGGGCGTCAGGCCGCCGCGCCATCCAGCTCAGAGCTGATTGACCGTCAGGAACCGGCCCCGGCAGTCGCCTTGTTCTTGCCCCGCGTGGCACCGCCGCGGCCCCGGAGGATCACTCCGGACTCGCTCAGCATCCGGTGCACGAAGCCGTACGAACGACCGGTCTCCTCCGCGAGAGCGCGAATGCTCGCCCCGGAGTCGTACTTCTTCTTGAGATCGGCCGCGAGCTTCTCACGCGCGGCACCGGTCACCCGGCTGCCCTTTTTCAGAGTCTCGGCCACCCGTGCCTCCTCGTAGCGTTGCTCGGTCAGATTCCCATGATCACCCATCCACCGCGTCCTGGCCACCCATTCGACAAGGTCGATGTCGCAAATGCGTGGTCCTGCGGTGGTGATCCGAGCGCACCAGGGCGCTCACGCAGAGTGCACGCCCCCGGGCGGCTGCCGCCGAATGCCGAGAAATAGCTGATCAGCAGCGTGGGGGGGGGCGCCCCCGCGGGGGGGGTCGCGGGCGTGTGGGTTTATATAGAGGAGGCGGACGATATTGAGCGGCCAGGCCAGAAATAGCATAATTAATCTC
>NZ_JBHYGR010000091.1:4547-37977 GCF_042738155.1 Kitasatospora sp. NPDC059088
GCGGCCGCGGGCGCTGCCCGCTGTGCCCGCCCCCCGCCCGCTGTGGGCCATTCTGCTTTTCTTCTAACGTCGGGCCTTGCGCCCCGCTCCCGCGCGGGGGGCGCGCCCCCCCCCCACGGGAAGTGCTTAAACGGAATCCGGGTCTTCTTCATTCCCGGACACGCCGAAAGGACTAGATATTCTGGGCCGAAAAGCGGATCCGGCGTCTACTTCCGGTCAGGCCAGCGAGACCAGATCGGCGTACGACGGGTTCCACAGGTCCTCGACCCCGTCGGGCAGCAGGATGATCCGCTCCGGGTCGAGCGCCTCGACCGCGCCCTCGTCGTGGGTGACCAGCACGACCGCGCCGGAGAACTCGCGCAGCGCGCCCAGGATCTCCTCGCGGCTGGCCGGGTCGAGGTTGTTGGTGGGCTCGTCCAGCAGCAGCACGTTGGCCGAGGAGACCACCAGGGTGGCCAGGGCCAGACGGGTCTTCTCACCGCCGGAGAGCACCCCGGCCGGCTTGTCCACGTCGTCGCCGGAGAACAGGAAGGAGCCGAGGATCTTGCGGATCTGCACCAGGTCGGTGTCCGGCGCGGCCGAGCGCATGTTCTCCAGCACGCTGCGCTCGGGGTCGAGCGTCTCGTGCTCCTGGGCGTAGTAGCCGATCTTGAGGCCGTGGCCCGGGATCACCTCTCCGGTGTCCGGCTGCTCCACCCCGGCCAGCATCCGCAGCAGGGTGGTCTTGCCCGCGCCGTTGAAGCCCAGCACGACGACCCGGGAGCCCCGGTCGATCGCCAGGTCGACGTCGGTGAAGATCTCCAGCGAGCCGTAGGACTTGGACAGGCCGCTGGCGGTCAGCGGGGTCTTGCCGCAGGGCGCCGGGTCCGGGAAGCGCAGCTTGGCGACCTTGTCGCTCACCCGGACCTGGTCCAGGCCGGCGAGCAGCTTGTCGGCGCGGCGGGCCATGTTCTGCGCGGCCACCGTCTTGGTCGCCTTGGCGCGCATCTTGTCGGCCTGGGCGTTCAGGGTCGCGGCCTTCTTCTCCGCGTTGGCCCGCTCGCGCTTGCGGCGCTTCTCGTCGTCCTCGCGCTGCTGCTGGTACTGCCGCCAGCCCATGTTGTAGACGTCGATGGCGGAGCGGTTGGCGTCCAGGTAGAAGACCTTGTTGACGACCGTCTCGACCAGGTCGACGTCGTGCGAGATGACGATGAAGCCGCCCTTGTACGTCTTGAGGAAGTCCCGCAGCCAGACGATCGAGTCCGCGTCCAGGTGGTTGGTGGGCTCGTCGAGCAGCAGCACGTCGGAGTCCGAGAAGAGGATCCGGGCGAGCTCGACGCGGCGGCGCTGACCACCGGAGAGGGTGTGCAGCGGCTGGGCGAGGATGCGGTCCGGCAGGCCCAGCGCCGCGGCGATGGTGGCGGCCTCGGCCTCGGCGGCGTACCCGCCCTTGGTGAGGAACTCGGTCTCCAGGCGCGCGTACTTCTTCATCGCGTTGTCCCGGGTGGCGCCCTGGCCGTTGGCCATCCGGTCCTCGTTCTCGCGCATCTTCTTCAGCACGGTGTCGAGGCCGCGGGCGGAGAGGATGCGGTCCTTGGCGAGGACGTCCAGGTCGCCGGTGCGCGGGTCCTGCGGGAGGTAGCCGACCTCGCCCGAGCGGGTGACGGTACCGGCGGCGGGCAGGCCCTCACCGGCCAGCACCTTGGTGAGCGTGGTCTTGCCGGCGCCGTTGCGCCCGACCAGGCCGATCCGGTCGCCGGCGGCGACCTTGAAGTTCGCGGACTCGATCAGGATCCGGGCACCGGCGCGCAGCTCTAGGGCGTTGGCGGAAATCATGGCTGGGACTGCTCCTGGGACGTGGGCGGGCGGCCGGGTGCGGACCCGGGCGGCGGGAAGGGGGCTTCATCGGCGGTCGGCGCGCCGGGACCGGGCGCCACCACCCGCTATTGCCCGGAGAAGATAGCCATGACGGCCAGTCTACCGGGCCGCGCGAAACGCCCCGGGGGCGTACCGCCCCGGGGTACCCGCCGGCCCGCCCGCGGCTACTGCTGCGGCGTGGCCGCCGGGTCCGCCGGGGTGCTCGGGGCGGGGGCGGCCGGGCTCGCCGAGGGATCGGCGCAGCCGCCCTGGGGGCGGACCGCGGCGAACGGGGCGTCCGGGTTGGCGCAGCCGGTCTCGGGGGCGGCCGCCTTGGTGTCGAAGACCTTGGGCGGCACGATCGGGCCGTCGGTGATCTCCACCCGGCCGGCGTCCAGCGCCTTCACCGTCGCGGCCGGGCCGGTGATCATCGACCAGCCGTTGCTGTCCAGCCGGTAGCCGGTGATGCCGCCGGAGACGGCCACCCCGCTGCTGTTGGTGCAGGTCCGCGGGATGAGCACGGCGTAGTCGGTGTGCACGGTGCGCAGCGGGTCGTAGAGGCAGCCGTTGGAGGGCCGGTCGTTGTAGCGCAGGTCGCCGTCGGCGTCGCGCAGGCCCATGGTCAGGGTCGGCGTCACCACGGCCAGCCAGGGCGAGCCGTCCCGCTGCACGGTGTGCAGCGCGGCCGCGGCCCGCTGCTTGGCGGTGTCCTTGCGCTGGGCGTCGGTGCGCTTGTCGGCGCCCGGCTCGCCGTCGGCGCGCAGGTAGTCGGCCAGGCCGGGTACGGCGCGGTGCCAGCGCACCTCGTGGTCGCCCGGGCGGACGGAGGTGACCAGGCCGTCGTCCCAGACCACGATCGCGTTGTCCCCGGCCATCGCCAGGTAGAGCGCCTCGGCGCCCTCGCGGCGGTACGTCCAGGCCCGCTCGCCGGTCTGCTTGTGGTACGCCTCCAGGCCGGGGCCGACCACCCGCAGGTCCAGGTCGGCCGAGCTGACCGACTGCGAGTTGACCGGGGTCGCCTCCGCGTCCCCCGGCCCCGCCACCCGGTCGCCGAACGGCACCGGCTTGTTCGCGTGCGCCGCAGCACCGGCCGCAAGGACCAGCATCACCGCCAGGGCAGGCAGGATCGAGCGGGGGGTGAGGACACGCGGCGGCTTCCAGGACACGGCCGGAGCGTACCTTTCGGCGGGTGCGCCAGTCAGCCTGGAATCGCCGCCCGGGCCCACCGGCGACCGCACGGCGGACCGTGCGCGCCCGCCCGGTGCGCCCGCCCGCCCACCTGCGCCGTCGGCTCCCCGGCCGGTCGGCGGGGCCCCGCGCGGCGGGCCCCGCGGACCCCGCCGGACCGTTACAGAGCTGATACACGGGGCCGGGCCGGACGGGTGTTGCGGCAGACGGCGTTCGAATATCGCCCACTTTAGGGTGACATTCGGCTTTTCCGTCCTCCGCCGGGCCTACTGTCGGCGAGCGTGGCGCGACGGTCCGTCGGTGTCGTCTCCCGCCCGCCCCGCTCCCGCGACGTCCGGAGGAGAGACCATGCGCATGGGCCGCCTGACGCTGGCCGCCGCCGCTCTGCTGCTGATGGCCACGGCCAGTGTCCCGGCCGGGACACCGCTCAGCCGGACCGAACGGCACAGCCTCTCCTCGGACGCCTTCGAGCCGCGCGGCGCGACCCCCCGCCCGCCGGTCCAGCGGCCCCGGCACGAGCCGCCGTTCGGCGCCTTCGTCGGCTCCTGGGACGACTACATCCCGCAGATCGGCAAGTACGCCCAGTGGCTGGGCAACGCGAACATGCAGGTCGGCCACACCTACCTGGCGGGCAACAGCTGGGCGGACATCGAGGGCGAGCCGGTGGTGCTCAGCCTGTGGTCGCAGTGGCGGCTGGCCGACCCGTCCCGGCTGCTGGTGCTCGGCGTGCCGATGCTGGTGCCCAACGAGGCGAACGTGCCGGACGGCGAGGTCGCCAGGCTGCTGGGCCAGGGCGCCCGCGGGGACTTCGACAGCCACTTCCTGCGGCTCGCCCGCCGGCTGGTGGCGCTCGGCGGCGCGGACACCGTGCTCACCCTCGGCTGGGAGATGAACGGCGTCACCTACACCCACCGCTGCAAGCCCGACCCGGCCGCCTGGAAGGCCTACTGGCGCCGGATCGTCGGGGTGATGCGCTCGGTGCCCGGGCAGCGCTTCCGCTTCGACTTCACCCCCAACCGGGGCCTGGACGCCATCCCGTGGACCAAGTGCTACCCCGGCGACGACGTGGTCGACATCGTCGGCACGGACAGCTACGACCAGCCGGCCGGGAGCACCTTCGACGACTACGTGCGCGAGCCGTACGGCCTCCAGGACCAGGTGGAGTTCGCGGCCAAGCACGGCAAGCCGGTCTCGTACCCGGAGTGGGGGCTGTTCCGCAACGGCGACAACCCCGAGTTCGTCCGGCGGATGGTCGACTGGATGCGCACCCACGACACCGCCTACCAGACCGTCACCGACTACTGCCCGCACGGCTTCTTCCAGTGCCGCAGCAATCCGCGCTCGACGGCGGCGTTCAAGCAGCTGATGGCGGGTTCGCAAGGGGCGCCGCCGGTCGTGCCGACGGCGCCCCCCGCTCCGATCGTGCCGGTCGTCCCGAGGCCGCCCGGCGCGCCCACCCCGTCGGGGACCGCCACGCCGGACGCCACCGCACCGGCCACTGCACCGGCCACCGCGCCCGCCGCCACGGCGAGCCCGTCGGCCGGGGCCTCGCCGAGCCCGTCCCCGGCCCGGACGCCGTCCCGGCGCTGAGCGGCGGTCAGGCCCGGCGGCGGGCCAGCAGCGCCTCCTTGAGCCGGGGGAAGCGGGTGCGCAGCTGGTGCGCCGCCGCCTGCCGGGCCAGCACCGCAGCGGACCGGGCGACGGCCGCCGGGGCCGCTCCGGCCGGGCCCAGCAGCAGCCGCCGGTTGGGCATCCGGTCCGGCCGCCAGCGCTGCTTGTACGGTTCCTGGCCGCGCAGCAGGCCGAGCACCGGGATGCCCGCGCCGACCGTCTCGTCCAGGGCCGCGCTGAACAGCAGCCCGGCGATGTCCAGCCGCTCGCGCAACGCCGGGTGGGCGCCGTACATGTACAGCCCGCCGAAGGACGGGCAGAGCAGCAGCAGGTTGACCGCGACCAGCTCGCCGTCCAGGTGGAACTGGTGGACGGCCGCCCGGCCGGTGGCGACCAGGCCGGTGGTGGACTCGGTCAGGTGCCGGGCGAAGCGCTCGGTGCGGTGCTCGGCGGTGACGCCGCGCTGCTGCCACTGGAGGAAGTGCAGCCGCAGCAGCCCCTCCAGCGCGGCCGGGACCTCCTCGACCGGCGTGGACCGGACCTGCACCCCGGCCTCGGCGATCTTGCGCAGCTTCACCCGGCTGCGCTGGGCCGTCTTGCCGGGCACCCGCTTGAGCAGCCGCTCCATCGGGACGGCCGGCAGGTACTGGCAGAGCGAGTCCTGGTGGCTGCGGCGGGTGCCGCGCCAGTGCTCGTAGACCCGCTGCACCGCGGCCTCGGGGTGCACCTCGCGCAGCTCCAGCCAGTGCCAGGGGCGGGTGAGCGGAAGGGCGGCGGCGAACTCGGCGGCGGCCCGGTCGGCGCAGTCGTCGTCCAGCAGGACGTCGCCGTAGTCGACCAGCCCGGCGCCGAGGCCGGTGAGGCCGCCGAACGGGCCGCCGCGGCGCAGGAAGGCACCGGCGCCGACCAGTCGGCCGTCCCGCCTGACCAGCACCACCAGCAGCGCGCCGGGGCGGCCGTAGTGGCGCCACCAGGAGCGCTGCCAGGCGGCGGCCTGGAAGAAGGTGGCGGTGCGGCAGCGGGCCGCCAGGTCGTCCCACTCCTCGGCGACGGTGTCCAGCGCGTCGTCCTCGCGGTGCAGCTCGGTGGTCCAGACGGGCGCGGCGGACTGGGCCGGGAGGCCGGCGGCGCGGGTCTCGGTGCTCATCGTCCGCTCCGGGCCGCGGCCTTCTCCTTGGCCGGACGCTCGGGCGCGGCGGCGGGCTCGGGCTCGGGCTTCGCCCCGTCCTTCGCACCGGCCTTCGGCTCGCCCGCCGGCTCCGGCGTCGGCCCGGTCCTCGGGCGGGCCTTGCCGGCCGGCTCCTCGGCCCGCGGGCGGGGCGCGGCGGGGGCCGGGTCCGGGGCGGGGGCCGGGGCGGGGGCCTCGGGAGTCCCGGTCGGCTCGGCGGTCCCGGTCGGCGCGGGAGCCGTGGGGGCCTCCGCGGCCCCGGGGCCGTCCGGGCCGCCGCGCCGGCGGGTCATCAGCACCAGCGACCCGAGCAGCAGCCCGGCCGCGGCGCCGACCGCGACGTCCAGCTTGCCGGAGGGCGTGGTCGGCTTGTCCGGCTCGGCGGCCGGGGCCAGCGTGACCAGCCGGACGTTGGTGTCCCTGCTGCTGGTGTTGGCGAAGGCGACCAGCGAGCGGGCCACCGCGTCGGCGGTCCGGGCGGCCTCCTGGGCCTTCCTCCCGGTGCCGGTGATCTCGATCATCGGGGCGTCCGGGGAGGTCGTCCCGGAGACCAGGGACTCCAGCTCGGACCGGGTGTGGCCGGTCTCGGCGGCCGCGACCGTGAGCACCTGCGGCTGGCCCGCGAGCCGGCCGTACGCCTGGGCGAAGTTGGTGGCGGTCGACGCCTCCCCCGGGTTCTGCGGCACCACGAGGACGTAGGCGCTGGCGGCGTACGAGGGGGGCGAGACGACGGCGTACCCGGCGCCGGCCGCGGCGCCGAGCGGCACCGCGAGCGCCACCGGCCACCAGCGGCGGACCAGGTGGCGGGCGCTTCGGCGCGGTGTGGTCATGGGTGTGGCTCCTTGGGTCTGGTACGGCGGTCCGGCGGCGGGCGGCTCAGGCGCGGGCCAGCCGGTCGTAGAGGGCGCCCAGGTCGGCGGCGACCCGGGCGATGTCGTAGTGGCCGACGGCCGGGGGGTGCGGCAGCGGGTCGGCGATGTGGCCGCTCAGCTGCCGCAGGTCGCGCAGGGCGGCGGCGTACGCGGCGGGCTCGGAGGGGATCCGGCGGGCCTGCGGGGCGGCGCTGGGCGGCAGTTCGTCCAGCGCCGGGCAGGCGCTGTGCCGCACCGGGAGCCCGGCCGCGAGGCCCTCCAGTACGCCCAGGCCGAAGGTCTCCGCGGTGGAGGGGGCCGCCAGCACGTCCATCGCGGCCAGCAGGTCGGGCACGTCGTCCCGCTCGCCGGTGAGCACCAGCCGCTCCCGGACGCCGAGTTCGGCCGCCCGGCGCTCCAGCCCGGCCCGCTCGGGGCCCTCGCCGACCAGCAGCAGCCTGGTCCCCGGGTCGAGTTCGGCGAGCGCCGCCAGCAGCACCTCGAAGCGCTTGCCCGGCACCAGCCGGCCGACCCCGCCGACCACCCAACCGCCCTCCGGCAGGCCGAGTTCGGCCCGGATCCGGCGGCGGGCGGCGGCCCGCTCGGCGGGCGGCCGGCGGTAGCCGGCGGTGTCGATGCCGTTGGGGATCAGCTCGATCCGGGCCGGCGGGACGCCCCAGGAGCGCAGGGTCTGGGCGACCTGCCGGGACACCGCCACGGTGGTGCTGCCGAGCCGTTCGGCGGCCAGGTAGAGGCCCTTGACGCCCCGAGTGACCGGGCGGCCCTCGATCACCCCAGCGTGCAGCGAGTGCTCGGTGGACACCACCGCCCGCACCCCGGCGAGCCGCGCGGCCAGCCGGCCGTACAGCTGGGCGCGGTAGAGGTGGGTGTGCACCAGGTCGTAGCGGCCGGCCCGGACCACCCGCACCAGCCGGGGCAGCGCCCCGAGGTCCCGGTTGCCGCGCATGCCGAGGTGGTGGACGGTCACGCCGTCGGCGCGCAGCGCGTCCGCGACCGTGCCCGGGTTGGTCAGCGCGAGCACCTCGCAGCGCTGGTGCGGCGGCAGGTGCCGCAGCAGCAGGTGCAGTTGGCGCTCGGCACCGCCGGAGGCGAGCCCGGTGACGATGTGCAGCACCTTCACGGCCGACGCTCCCGCCGCCCGCGCTTGAGCGAGGTGACGGCGTCGCGCAGCCGGTGCCGGGCCTTCTTGGCGCGCAGCCGCCAGGCGCCGTCCCGGTCGCCGACGTAGCAGCGGGGCAGCGCGAAGCGGCCGGTGAGCGGGGAGTGGGCGATCGCGCAGGCGTAGTCGTAGCCGGCCTCGCGCACCGCCTCGGCGGCGGGCCGGTCGACGGCACCGTACGGGTAGCAGAAGCCGGTGACCGGACCGCCGACGACCTCCTCCAGCAGGCGCCGGCTCTCCCGGGTCTGCACCCCGAGGACCTCGGCGGGCAGCCCGGGCAGCGCCTGGTGGCCGAGGCCGTGCGAGCCGATCTCCCAGCCAGCGGAGGCGAGTTCGGTGACCTCCTGGACGGTGAGCAGCTTCTTGCGCGGACCCTCGGTGTCCCAGCCGTTGTCCTGGCCGAGCAGGTCGGCGACCACGTACGCGGTGGCGGTGAAGCCGTACGCCTGGAGGATCGGGACGGCGTACCGGGCGAAGTCCGCGTAGCCGTCGTCGAAGGTCAGGCCGACCAGCTTGTCGTCCTGCCCCTGGGCGCGGGCCCGCATCAGCTCGCGGACCGAGACGCCGCGCCGGCCGCGCCGGTGCAGCCAGGCGATCTGCTCGGCGAACCGCTCGGGGCTGACGGTGAGTTGGTACGGGTCCTCCTCCTCGACCGCCACCGAGTGGTACATCAGGATCCACGGCGAGGAGGAGCCGGGCAGGGCGGGTCCGCCGGCCTGGCGGCGGCTTCTGGGCAGTCGCGCCCGGTCGGGCGGGGCGTCGGTGACGCCCGCCAGGGCCGGACGGACGGATCCCCGCTCATCGTCCATGGGGAGACTTCCCTTCGTCGGGGACGGTCGGCAGGTTCAGGGCCCGCCGGTCGGGCCCGAGCCCCACGGCCCGGGCGGCGGCCAGCACCGGACCGCGCACCTCGCGGGCCCGGAGCCCGGTGCCGAGGGCGGCGAAGGCCAGCACCACGGTCAGGCCACCGGAGAGGGTCGAGAGCAGCGGGTCGGCCGACAGGCTCGCGGCGGCGGCGCCCGCGACGGCGCCCCCGGCGGCGGCCAGCACCAGCCGGCCGTGGTCGCCGAGCACCCGGCGCAGCCGCAGCGGGATGCCGCGCAGCACCAGCCCGCGCAGCAGCAGCGCGGCGGTGGCGGTGATCCCGCTCGCGTTGCCGGCGGCCAGGCCGAGCGCCCCGAACCGGGGCGTGGCGAGCAGGCCGACGGTGACGGTCACCCCGAGGCCGAGCAGCATCGCGGCGACCGGGTACCAGTCCAGCAGCCGGCGCCCGCCGTCCTCGCGGCGCGGGTCGTCGGCCCGGCGGACCACCGGGCGGAGCGAGAAGTACGGGCGGATCATCACGCCGATCAGCGCCTGGGCGGGCAGGCCGAAGCTGTACACCCGGATGACGGCGGCGGTGGCTGCGGTGTCCCCCGGGCCGAAGGCGCCGCGCTCGAACAGCAGCGAGACCGCCGAGGGGGCACAGGCCATCAGGAAGGCGGTGCCGAGCAGCACGACCGCGGCGGCCTGCCCGAGGTCCTTCTCGACCCGGTCGCGGGCCGCGGTGAGGTCCCCCGCCGCGAGTGCCCGGGCGACCAGCGGGAAGGTGACGGTGCAGATCAGGATGCCCGCCGTCATGGCGAGTTGGGATACCTTGGCGGCGTAGTTGAGGTGCGAGATGGTGCCGGGCGGCAGCGCCGAGCCGAGGTAGCGCTCGACGAAGACCTGGGACTGCCGGGTCAGCGTGAAGGCGGCCACCGGCAGCAGGGCCAGCGGCATCAGCACCAGCGCGTTGCGGCTGCGCCGGGTGCGGCCGGCCGCGGCCGGCCCGGTCCGCAGGTGCCGCAGGAACGGGCCGACCAGCAGGACGGCCATCAGCAGGCTGCCGAGCGCCACGCCGAGGGCGGCGGAGCGGACCCCGAGGACGCCGTGGAAGCCGAACAGCAGGGCCAGGATGCCGAGGTTGTAGGCGACGTAGATGCCCGCGGGGGCGGTGAAGCTGTGGTGGGCGCGCAGCGCGGCGGCCAGGTAGCCGGCCACGCCGAAGGGCAGCACGGTGATCGCGGTGATCCGGGTGCAGGCGACGGCCAGGCCCGGGTCGGGCAGGCCGGGGGCGAGCAGCTCCACCAGCTGGGGGGCGCCGAGGGCGGCGGCCAGGGCGAGCCCGCTGAGGGCCAGCAGCAGCCAGGGCAGGGTGGCGCGGACCAGCTGGCGGACCGGGTCGGGGGCGTCCGGGTCCTCCTCGCGCAGCACCAGGGCGAGGGCGAAGGCGGGCACCATCAGGAAGGACATGGCGTCCTCGATCAGCAGCGGTGCGGCCGTCTCGGGCACGGTCCAGGCGACCAGGAAGGCGTCGGTGCCCTGGCTCGCGCCGAAGTAGCGGGCCAGCAGGAGGTCGCGCAGCAGCCCGAGGCCCGAGCCGGCGGCGCTGAGCACGGCGGTGACGCCGAAGGCCTTGACGAGGAAGCCGCCCCGGGACGGCCGCTCCGGCCCGGCCGCGGGCGGCTCGGCGGCGGCGGGCGGCCCGGCGGGGGCGCTGCGCGGGGCCGGGAGGGCGGGGGCGAGCGCGGGCTGGTCGGTGGTCACCGGGGCATCGCCCGCTCCTGGACGGCGGCGCGGGCCGCGAGGCCGAGGACGACGGAGGTCAGCACGGTGGTGGTGCCGCCGATGTCGGCGTACAGGAAGTCGACCAGCACCCAGGTGAGCAGCGCGAGCGCGGCGAGCGAGGTCGTGTGGCGGCGCCGCAGGCAGCCGAGCAGCAGGCCGAGGAAGAGCGCGGCGTAGGCGGTGATGCCGATCAGGCCCTGTTCGCTGAGCACCAGGAAGTACATGTTGTGCGGGGAGAGCAGCGGTTCGCGCTGGAAGCCGATGGTGGAGTCGGCGGCGTCGCTGCCGGAGGAGAGCCGCAGCGGGGCGTGGCTGTCGCGCAGCCTGGGGAAGGCCTTCGGCCCGGCGCCGTGGACGGGGTGGTCCTGCCAGATCCGCCCGGCGGTGGCCCACAGGTCGTAGCGGTCGGAGACGGACTGGTCGGGTGCGGCGGAGACGGAGCCGATCGAGCTGAGCCGCTCGGTGACGCCGGAGGCCCCGAGCCCGAGGCCGCCGATCAGGACGACCGCGGCGGCCAGGCCCAGCACGGCGCTGCGCACCAGCAGCCGGGCGTCGGCGCGCAGCAGCAGCACGGTGACGGCGGCGCCGGTGGCGATCCAGCTACCGCGGCTGAACGAGACGGCGAGCGGGAAGGCCAGGAAGGCGGCGGCGGCGAACATCACCCGGCGCAGCCGTACGTCGCCGCCGGGACCTCGCTCGCCGAGGGCGAGGGCGAGGGCGGCGAGCAGGCCGTAGCTGACCACGGTGGACATCGCCATGATGTCCAGCGCGCCGAAGGTGCCGACGGCCCGGATCGGCTGGCCGGTGTAGGAGGCGCCGGTGCGGGTGAGGTACTGGTTCGCCCCGACCACGCCCTGGATCAGCGCGGCCAGCACGAAGGAGCCGAGGACGAGCCGCTGGTCGGTGCGGTCGCGCAGCGAGCAGAGCACGGCGGCCGGCACCAGGACGAACACCTGGGTGAGCCGGACGAAGCCGGTGAGGCTGGTGGCCGGGTCGATCGAGCCGAGGGTGGCGACGGCGGCGGCGGCCACGATGCCGCCGAACAGCGCGCAGGTGGTGCGGCTGATCGCGGGCAGGCGCCCGCGCAGCAGGTTGAGCGCGGTGAGGGCGACCAGGGCGAGCGAGGCGACGTCGGCGGCGGTGACGTGGACGGCCGCGGTGACGTCCTTCTCCCCCGCGGGCACGCACACCAGCAGGACGGTGGCCGCGGCGAGCAGGCTGGACCGGTCCGCGAGGGCCGGCAGGGCCCGCCGTAAGACGGGCCGGGGAAGGGCCGGGAAGGTCAGGGCCACGCGGGGTCAGCTCCCGTCCGGGTGGAGCATCAGGGCCGCCGTGCGGCACAGGATCTTGACGTCCTGCCAGAGGCTCCAGCTCTCGATGTAGCGGTTGTCGAAGCGGGCCCGCTCCTCGATCGAGGTGTCCCCGCGCAGGCCGTTGACCTGGGCGAGGCCGGTGAGGCCGACCGGGACGCGGTGCCGGTCGCCGTACTCGGGGTAGGCCTGGCTGAACCGCATGACGAAGTAGGGGCGTTCGGGGCGCGGGCCGACCAGGCTCATGTCGCCGCGCAGGATGTTCCAGAGCTGCGGCAGCTCGTCCAGCGAGCTCTTGCGCAGCAGGCGGCCGACGGCGCCCATCCGGTGGTCCTGGGAGATGTTCCAGCGGGTCGCCGACTCGTGCTCGTTGCTGGGGCGCAGGGTGCGGAACTTGAGGACGGTGAAGACCCGGCCGTCCAGGCCGGTGCGCTGCTGGCGGAAGAGCACGCCGGGGCCGGTGTCGAAGCGGACGGCGAGGGCGCACAGGGCCAGGACGGGGGCGAGCAGCAGCAGGCCGAACCCGGCGGCGGTGACGTCCAGGGCGCGCTTGGCGGCCCAGCCGGGGCGGCGCATGGCCGGGCTGCCGAGGCGCAGACAGGGGAAGCCCCAGAGGTGGTCGCCGCCGGCGATCGGGGCGGTGGGCAGCGAGCCGTGCTCGCGCAGCGCGGGCACCAGCCAGACCTGGCAGCCGAGCCGGACGGCATCGCGCAGGGCGGCGGCGGTCTCGGCCTCGTCGGCCGCGCCGGCGGTGGCGATGACGTGGTGGATCCGGTGCCGGCGGACCTCGCGCTCCAGCACCTCGCGGCCGCCGAGCACGGGCGGGTCGGTGTCGTCGGCCAGCAGCGGCGGGTCGGCGTCCAGGAAGCCGACCGGGCGCATGCCGTACTCGCCGTGCTGGCTGAGCGCGGCGGCGACCTTGCGGCCGAGCCGGCCGGCGCCGAGCACCAGGACGGGGGCGGGGCGGCCGCGGCGGATCCGCCGGACCAGGTGGTAGAGGACGGCGCGGCCGAGGGCCGCGATCAGCAGTTGGGCGCCGAGCAGGACGGTGAGCCGGGCCGGGGTGGCCGGGCCGCAGTCGGGCCAGCGCCCGTCCAGGCAGCCGGCCAGGGTGACGGCGAAGGCGGTGGCGACCACGGCGCGGACGGCCAGGGCGGGGAGTTCGTCCAGGACCGACAGGGTGAGCCGGGTGCGGTAGAGGCCGCCGGCCAGGTTGAGCAGCAGGAGCAGGGGCAGGACGGCGGCGGCGCCGAGCAGCGGGGCGAGCGGGGCGGTCGGGTCGATCGCGCGGTTGGCGATGCCGGTGCCGGTGCAGAGTGCGATCGCGTCGACCTGGACCAGCGCGAGCGGCAGGGCGAGCCGGGAGCGGCAGGCCCGGCGGTGCCGGCGGGGCGACGCCACCGCCCGGGTGTACGCCGTACGGGTCGGCCGGTCGAGCAGCCCGGTGCCGCGCAGCTGCGGTCCGGACAGGGGCCCGCCGGATCGCGGCACGCTGTCGTGGTCAATGGTCATCAGCGCACGAACTCCCCTGCTGTGTGCCCGGGGTGGCGGTGCCCCGGCACCGATCGGCACGGGGCGGCCGTCCCGGCCCGGTGGGCGCGGTCCTGACAGCACCTGCCATCGCTGGCGGCTTTCGGTTCTCCGGCGAGGGGGCCGATCGCGGAAGGGCTGGTCACCACGGACGCGGCTGCGAAGGGCCCGGACAGGAATTCCCGGGGTGAAATCGAAACGAAGCAGGCAAAATCCGACAATACCGAACCAAGGCATGTGCGCCGGAAGTTGACTTGCCGTTTCATTCCAGCCGCCCATTAATAGGTATTTCGGATTTAACGCCTCTTCCATTTCCGGTTGAGGGTGCGAATGCGCCGGCGCCGGAACGGCGGGGATTCACGGCATGTGAAACGATCAGATCCGCTCTGGGACACGGGTCCTGCGCCGTCCGGCCGCCGGTCCGGCCCCCAGCAGGTGGCGGTACAGGACGTCCACCTGTTCGACCACCGTGCGGACGTCGTGCCGGGCCGTCACGTGCTCGCGCAGCCGGGCACCGCGTCGCTCGCACTCGATCGGGTCGGACAGCGCTTCGGCCATCCGGGTGGCGAGCGCGTCCGCGTCCTCGGGCGGCAGCACCGACTGCGTGCGCTCCGCCGGCGGCAGGCACTCCCGGGCCCCCGGCACGTCCGTCAGCAGCACCGGCCGGGCCGCCGCCATCGCCTCCAGCGGCGCCAGCGCCATCCCCTCCCAGCGCGAGGGCAGCACCACCAGGTCGGCCGCCGCCAGCCACGGGCGCGGATCCGGTACGTCCCCGACCAGCCGGACCCGGCACGGCTCGGCCGACTCCCGGACCGTCTCCGCCAGCCGCTGCTCGTCCGGCCCGCCGCCGACCAGCGCCAGCCGGGCCTGCGGCACCCGGCGCAGCACCTCCGGCCAGGCGGCCAGCAGCACGTCCTGGCCCTTCTGCCGGCACAGCCGCCCGACGCAGACCGCGAGCGGGGCGTCCAGGTCCAGCCCGAGCGCGATCCGGGCGGCCCGGCGGTCGGCCGGCGCGTAGTGGCGGACGTCGACGCCGTTGGGCACCACCGCCCAGTCGGCGTGCACCCCCGCGGCCACGCCGTCGGCCCGCTCCTGGACGCTGACGCACAGCAGCCGGTGCGCCCAGCGGCTCGCGAAGCGCTCCCAGCGCAGGGTCGCGGCGGCCATCGCGCCGTCCACGGCGGCGAAGGACCAGGCGTGCGGCTGGAAGACGGTCGGCACCGCGCCGCGCACGGCCAGCCGGCCGGCCAGCCCGGCCTTGGCACTGTGCAGGTGGACCACGTCCGGTCCGGCGGCCCGGACGATCCGGCGCAGCCGCCAGGCCTCGGCGGCGGTGCCCGGGCCGGGCGAGCGGTCCGCGGGCCAGTCCTGGACCAGCGCGCCGACCGCGGCGGCCTCCTCGGCCAGCCGCCCGCCGCGCGGGCAGGCGACCAGCACCCGGTGCCCGGCCTCGCGCTGCCCCCGGACCAGATCGACGACGACGCGGGCGACTCCGCCGTCCACTGGCTGTGAAATGTGAAGGATCGTCATATGCACGGCGGCGAGCCTAGGATGGCTCCCCCGTGCGGGGCGGCCCCCGTCACCCGCAGGTGGTGGGCCGTCCACCCGTACGGCTTTCGGCTCGTACGGGCGGACGAGCCGCTCGAAACTCCGGGCGATTCCCCCGGGTCGGGCGGGAACCCCGGGTCAGCGCACCTCGGCGGCCAGGTTGGCCAGCACCTGGTCGTGGATCCGGTTCAGGCCCTTGGGGGCGAAGGTGCGCTCGAAGAAGCCGCCGATGCCGGTGGCGCCCTGCCAGGTGGCGGTGACGGTGACCTTGGTGCGGCCCTCGCCGGCGGCCGCGACGGTCCAGGTGATCACCATGCTGGAGTTGGCGTCCTTCTCCACCAGCTGGTCCGGCTGCGGCGACGAGACGGTGAACAGGCAGTCGCGCACCCGCTTCTCGGTGGCCTGCAGCTTCCAGTGCACCTGGGTGCCGGCGCCGGTACCGCCGACCCGGACCTCGTACTCGCTGTACTGCGCGGGCAGCAGCTTCGGGCGGGTCACCTGGTAGTCGGCCAGCGCCTCGTACACCCGCTCGGGCGCGGCGTCGTAGATCCGCTCGGTGGTGGCCTGCACCTGTCCCATGCCTTGCTCTCCTCGTGTGGTGGGTACCGCTCTGCGTACCGGTCTCAGCGGCAAGCCAATCACGTGGCACGGCGGGATAGGGTGGCGGGTGTGCTCGATCTGGTGACTGCGCTGCGCTACGTGGACCCGCTGCGGGCCGGGGGCTCGGTGCCGGGCGTCGTGGAGACCGACGACCTGGGAACGTACGTGGTCAAGTTCACCGGCGCCGCCCAGGGCCGCAAGGCACTGGTGGCCGAGGTGATCGTCGGCGAGCTGGCCCGGCGGCTCGGACTGCGGGTGCCGGAGCTGCGGCTGGTGGACTTCGATCCGGCGGTGGCCGCCGACGAACCGGACACCGAGATCCAGGACCTGCTCAAGGCCAGCGCCGGGCTCAACCTCGGAATGGACCTGCTGCCCGGGGCCGCCGACTACCGGCCCGGGGCGATCCCGGTGGACTCCGCAGAGGCGGGACGGGTGGTCTGGCTGGACGCGCTCACCGGCAACGTCGACCGCACCGTGCACAACCCCAACCTGATGGTCTGGCACCAGCGGCTCTGGCTGATCGACAACGGCGCCGCGCTGATCTTCCACCACCGCTGGGCCACCGCCGGGGCGTCCGTCGGCAAGCGGTACGACCTCAGCGCGCACGCGCTGGGCGCCTGCGCCCCGGACGTCCGGCTGGCCGACGAGGACCTCGGGCCGCTGGTCACCGTCGACCTGCTGGAGCAGGTGGTGGCACTGGTCCCGGACGAGTGGCTGGCCGACGAGCCCGGCTTCGACTCGGTGGACGCCGTCCGGCACGCGTACGTCACCCACCTGGCCGCCCGGGCGGTGCTCTCCCCGCAGTGGCTGCCGGAGGGCTTCGCCACGCCCGCGCAGCTGCGCGAGGCGGAGCAGCGCCGCGCGGCCCGCACCCGGGCCGGGCGGCCGGCCTGGCTGCAGGAGGTGCCGGACCTGCACGGCAAGCCGTCGGTGGAGACGGTCTGGGAGCACCACGTCGAGGCCGGGGAGTAGCCCGGCCGGACCGCCTGGTGCGCGTGGGGCCGGAACGCCGGGTGCGCGCGGGGCCGGAACGCCGCTGGGGGGGGGGGGCCCGGGGCCCCCCCCCCCCCGCCGGGGGGCGGGGCCGGGGGGGGGGGGGGGGGGCGGCCGCGGGGGGGGGGGGGGGGCCCCGCCCGCGGGGGGGGGGGGGGCCCCGGCCCCCCCCCCCCCAGCTCGGCGTTCGGTGGTCAGCGCTCGGTGTTCAGCGCCGGGTGGTCAGCGCGTCAGCGCCACCACTGGACCGCCTTCTCGGCGTTGATGATGCCCGCGCCGTAGAAGCCGTTGTCGTCCGCGCCGCCCTCGCAGGTGGCCTTGAACTGGCCCGTGTTGCCCGGGTTGTAGACGCCGGTCGGGCAGGCGTGGGACTCGGCCTGGTTGGTCAGCAGCTCGGTGAGCTCGTCCGGGCTGGCCCACGGGAAGGTGCTGGCGAGCAGCGCGACCACGCCGGTGACGTGCGGGGTGGCCATCGAGGTGCCCTGCATGTACCCGTACTTGTTGCCCGGGATGGTCGACAGGATGCGACCGTTCTTGTCCGGGGTGTCCGGGATCTGGTAGCGGGCGTCACCACCCGGCGCGGCGACGGTGACGACGCCCTTGCCGTAGCTGGAGTAGTACGACTTGTCGCCGTTGACGCCGACCGCGGAGACCGCGATCACGCCGGGCAGCTCGGTCGGCAGCGACAGGCAGTCGTTGGTGACCGGGCGGGTGCCGGGCTTGGTGTCGTCCGGGCTGGAGACGTCGGTGGTCTTGTGCGCCAGGTCGATGTTCTCGTTACCGGCGGCGGCGACGTTCAGGACGCCCTTGCGCTGCGAGAAGGCGACGGCCTTGCGGACGGCGTCCGAGATCGCGGCCTGGTCCTTGTCGTTCGGGCAGTTGAACATCCACGGGTCGACGTAGTAGCTGTTGTTCGTCACCTTGAAGCCGTGCTCGCCGGCCCAGACGAAGCCGCAGACCGCGTTCTCCGGGTAGATGAAGCCACCGTCGTCGACGACCTTGACCGCGGCCAGCTTGACGTTCGGGGCGATGCCGACGATGCCCTTGCCGTTCTTGGCGGCGGCGATCGTGCCGGCGACGTGGGTGCCGTGGTCGCTGGTGGTCGGCTGCCACGCCTTCCAGTCGGTGTTCGTCCTGCCGTCGATGCAGGAGACCGACTGCGAGGCGTCCACGTTGGCGGCCAGGTCCTCGTGGGTGGCGTCGATGCCGGAGTCCAGCACGCCGACGGTGACGTTGCGGCTGCCCAGCGAGATCTTGTGCGCCTTGTCGACGCCGATCTGGCGCATGTCCCACTGGTTGGGCTCGTACGGCTCCTGGCCGTTCGCGGCGGCGGCGGCACCGGTCGGCTCGGCGGCGACCTCGGCCTTGGTCTGGTCGGCGGCGAGGATGCCCTTGGTGCGGCTGGCGCCGACCGAGTCGACGCCCTTGGCCAGACGCAGCTTCTCCGCGAACTTGGTGTCGTTGGAGCGGGCGACGATGACGCCGACCTGGTCGTACGACTGGACCACCGTGCCGCCGAGGGCGGTGACGGCCTTCTCCACCTTCTGCACCTGGCCGTGGTTGGCCTTGGTGTTGACGACGTAGCTGAGCAGCGGACCGGTCGTCGAGTCGCCGGTGGGCGCCGCGACGGCGGTGCCGGCCGGGAGCGCGAGAGCTCCGGCGGTCGCGAGCACCAGGCCCACAGCCGCGTAGCGGGTCCGGCTGATCCGAGGAACTCTCATTGGGGTTGGCCCTCCCGAGTCGTCATCCGGCAGCTGCGGTGTGGCAGGTGCGCTGGGATGACCGGGACGTTAATGAATATTCGCTGATAAGCGCAAGAGGTAGTCATCTAATCGTCACATCTAGACCAACAACGGAGGTTCGCGCTCCACCGGTCAACAGGCGGAACAGGGTTCAAGATTGTTAAAAAGTGATGGTTCGTCGACGACTGGGCCGGTTTGGCATGTGCGCGAAAACACAGCCGGGCGCTCAGCCGAGCGCGTACAGGCGGCGCGCGTTGTCGGCCGCGACCAGTCGGGCCACACGCTGCGCGTCCGCGGCCGAACAGGCGCCGTCCGCCCGCCAGTCGGCGAGGAGCATGCCCAGTCCGTGCCGGAACTGTGCGGCGCCCACCGAGAACAGTTCGGGAAGTCCGTAGGCGTCGGTGGAGAACAACAGTTTTCCGAAGGGCACCAGTTCCGACATCTCGCCGAGCACCGCCGCCACCCGCGGCCCGGTGTAGGAGGCAGTCAGCCCCAGATCGGCGTACACCGTCGGAAAGGCCTGGGCCAGCCAGCCGGCCTGCCGGTGGTACGGATAGCCGTGCAGCAGCACCAGCGGGACGCCGCTGGGCTCGGCGGCGCGGACGAAGTCGGTCAGCAGGGACGGGTCGGCGTGGTGCAGGGTGAGGTCGGGATCGCCGAAACCGGTGTGGAGCTGGAGGGGCAGGCGCAGCTCGGCGCAGACGTCCACGGCCGTCCAGAGCAGGTGGTGCAGCAGGACCGGATCGGTCAGCCGCCCGCCCCCGGCGCGCAGCCGGGCGCCGGCGGCGGCCACCACGGCCGGGCGGGCGGGCCGCTCGGCGGGGACGGCCAGGCCGTGCCGGTAGGCGACCACCGACTTGACCGCGACGGCACCGGCGGCGGCCCGCGCCAGGGCCTCGCCGACGGCCCGCGGCCAGTCCGCCGCGCCGCCCGGCACCCGCTCGGCCACCGACTCCAGCCGGACCACCTCGCGCACCACCGCCCCGGTGGCCTCGGCGAGTTCGGGCAGCGGCAGCAGCGCGCGGCCCGCGGCGGCGGTCAGCCCGGTGTCCACCAGGCAGGTGTCCAGTCCGGCGGCCGCGAGCAGCCGGCGGGTGGCCTCCGCCGCGCCCAACTCGCGCCGCCGGGCCAGGTAGTCGGCGGCCGGGGCGTGCGCCGGCAGGCCGAGCACGGGCGGGCACCACCGCCGGACGGCGAGGCCGATCGCGCTGTCGAAGGGCGAGCAGCCGGGCGCGGGCGGTCGGTCGGACTCGGTGAGCAGTCCGGCCAGGGCGTCGTCGGCGAGCTCGGCCGCCACCACGCTGTGGCAGTGGTGGTCGACCAGGGCCCCGATCTCCAGGCCCCCGACGTCCAGGGCCCCGACGTCCAGGGCCCCGACCCCCGGCGCCCCGACCTCCAGGGCCCCGAGCCGCCCTTCCGCGGCCCCCGACCGGGCCACCTCAGTACCGCCAGCGCGTCGCCGCGATCAACTCCTCCGCGCCGACGGCCGCGTACTGCTCGGCCTCGGCCCGGCGCACCGCCGCCACCGCCTGGTGCAGCGGCTCGCCGAGCGCCTCGCGCAGCACCGCCGAGCGCTCGTACGCGGCGAGCGCCTCGGCCGGGCCCTGCGGCAGCCGGGGCACCGTGCCCGGCTCGGCGGCGGCCGGATCGCCGGTGAACTCCGGTGGCAGGGCCCGGCGTTCGTCCAGGCCGGCGAGGCCGGCGGCGATCACCGCGCCGACCGCGAGGTACGGGTTGGCGCTCGCGTCGAAGCACTTGACCTCGGCGTTCGCGGCGGCGGCGCGCTCCCCGGTGGAGCCGGTGACCAGGCGCAGCGCGGCCTCCCGGTTCTCCAGGCCCCAGCACTGGTACGCCCCGGCCCAGTGCCGGGGCACCAGCCGCAGGTACCCGGCGGGGCTGGAGCAGCCCAGCACCAGGAGTTCGGGCAGCGCCCGGAGCACCCCGGCGAGGAAGCCCTCGGCCTCGGCCGTCAGCCCGTGCGGGCCGGCGCCGCCGTGCCCGAGGTTGCGGCCGTCCCGCCAGAGGCTGAGGTGGAGGTGGCCGCCGTTGCCGACCCCGTCGGCCTCGACCACGGGGGCGAAGGAGGCCCGCAGGCCGTGCCGGGCGGAGACGGCGCGGACGGTGTGCCGGACCAGGACGGAGGTGTCGGCGGCGCCGACCGGGCCCTCGGGGGCGACCGAGACCTCGAACTGGCCCGGGGAGTACTCGGGGTGGATCTGCAGCACGCCCAGGCCCTGGGCGCGAAGGGCGCGCAGGACGTCCCGCAGGTAGTCGGAGAGGTCGGTGAGCCGGTGCATGCCGTACGCGGGGCCGTGCGTGGGGTACTGCGGCGGCTCCTGCGGGGCCCCCGCCAGGGCGACCACCCACTCGACCTCGATGCCCGCCTTGAGGCTCAACCCGCGGGCGGAGGCCGCGGCCTCCGCCCGGCGGGCGAACAGGCGCTGGCAGCCGGGGTGCGGGGCGCCGGCCTGGGTGTGGCGGTCCGCCGGGGCCCAGGCCCAGCCGGGCTGGGCGGCCAGCGGGACGATCCGGTCGAGGTCGGGGTAGAGCCTCAAGTCCCCGGTGGGGCCGCCGATCAGCGGGCTGGTGGTGATGGTGTCGTCGGCGAGGAACACGTCGAAGCAGGGCGCCGCGCCGACGCCCCACTGGGCCGCGTGCACCAGGCCGTCGAGCGGCACGCCCTTGACCCGGGCGATGCCCGCGTTGTCCACCCACGTCACGGCGACCGCCTCGACGGCGGCGGTGCGCAGCCGGTCGACGGCGCGCTCGGCCCGCTCGGCGCGCTCGGCCCGCGGGGGCAGCGCGACGGCGGCCGCGAGGGCGCCGGGGCCGAGCGGCCCGACGGGGTCGGCGGCCTGGGCGGCGGTGACGGTGCTCATGCCGCCATGCTGCCCCGCGGACCGGGGGCCGGTAACTCCCCTATCGGGTGGAACGAACGGACGCCCGTCCGCCTCTTCACCCGTTCGGGGAAAGGTCGTTCGGGTCCGATCCGCCGCCGTGCCGGGCCGGAGCCGGACGGTTTTCCGCCGACGCCCTCTTCCTACTCGCGAGTAGCTTCGCTACAGTGGCCGGACGCACCACCGTCGGGCTTCGGGAGCCGCACCGACGGGAGGTCGCGGTCGCCGTGTCTGCGGCGCCCGCGCGGTGCGCCTTCACCGGCCGGTGCCGCGGACCGCGGCGGGCCGGGTCTCTCCTCGTATCAGTGCCGCTTCCTTCACCTTCGAGCGCCTGAGCACCACGGCACACCCCGCAGTTCGGCCGGAGCGGACCGGCCGCTGCCCGGGCCTGCCGGAACCCCGTCATCTCCCCAAGCCCCCGCGCGCGAACCCTCCTCCGGCGCCGGCCGCCCCCGTCCTCGTCGACGGGCGCGGCGGCCCGCCCGCCGGAGCGCGCGCGGGCCCTTCATGACATAGGAGTCAGGACTGATGGAGCGTCCCTTCCCCACCGTGGCCGTCGTCGGCCTCGGCACGATGGGTGCCGGAGTCGCGGTGGCGGTCGCCAGGAGCGGCCGCCGGGTGATCGGCATCGAGGCCTCCGAGGACTCGGCCGCCCGGGCGCTGGCCCGGATCGAGGAGGCGACCGCGCACGCGGTCGACCGGGAGCGGATCACCGCCGGGGAGCGCACCGCGCTGCTGGCCCGGATCTCGGTCGGGCACGCGCTGACCGCCGCCGCGGAGGCGGACCTGGTGATCGAGGAGGTCCCCGAGCAGCTGGAGTTGAAGCGGGAGGTCTTCGCCGAGCTGGACCGGATCTGCCCGGAGGGCACGGTGCTGGCCACCGGCACCACCGCCCTGTCGGTGACCCGGATCGCCGCCGCGACGGCCCGTCCGGAGCGGGTGCTCGGCCTGCACTTCTTCAACCCGGTGCACACCATGAAGCTGGTCGAGGTGGTCCGCACCGTGCTGACCTCCCCGCAGACCGCCGAGGACGCCGCCGCCTTCGCCCGCGACCTGGGCAAGGAGCCGGTGGCGGCGGGCGACCGGGCCGGCTTCGTGGTGAACGGCCTGCTGTTCGCGTACCTGAACCAGGCCGCCTCGATGTACGAGTCCAAGTACGCCTCCCGGGAGGACATCGACGCCGCGATGCGGCTCGGCTGCGGCCTGCCGATGGGCCCGCTGGCGCTGCTCGACCTGATCGGCGTGGACACCGCCCGGACGGTGCTGGAGGCGATGTACGAGCAGTCCCGGGACCGGCTGCACGCGCCCGCGCCGATCCTCGGCCAGCTGGTCTCGGCCGGGCTGCTGGGCCGCAAGTCCGGGCGGGGCTTCTACACCTACGAGGCGCCAGGCTCCTCCAGGGCCGTGGACGCGGCCACCGGCCCGGCGCAGCCGAAGGTGGCGGGCCGCGAGGTGCGCACCGTCGGCGTCTGCGGCTCGGGCACGATGGCCACCGGCATCGCCGAGGTGTTCGCCAAGGCCGGGCACCCGGTGCTGCTGGCCGCCCGCAGCCAGGAGAAGGCCGAGCGGGCCAAGGCGCAGCTGGCGAGGTCGCTGGAGCGCTCGGTCGCCAAGGGCCGGCTGAGCGCGGAGCAGCGGGACGCCGCGCTGGCGCTGGTCACCCCGGTCGGCCGGTACGCCGAGCTGGCCGAGGTGGACCTGGTGGTCGAGGCGGTCGCCGAGGACCTGGAGGTCAAGCGGGAGCTGTTCGCGACCCTGGACAAGATCGTCCGTCCGGGCGCGGTGCTCGCCACCACCACCTCCTCGCTGCCGGTGATCAGCTGCGCGACCGCCACCTCGCGGCCGCAGGACGTGATCGGCATGCACTTCTTCAACCCGGCGCCGGCCATGAAGCTGGTCGAGGTGGTCTCCACCGTGCTGACCGCCCCGGACGTCACGGCGACGGTGCTGGAGCTGACCGCGAAGGTGCGCAAGCACCCGGTGGAGTGCGGCGACCGGGCCGGCTTCATCGTCAACGCCCTGCTGTTCCCGTACCTGAACGACGCGGTGCGGATGCTCCAGGAGCACTACGCGACGGTGGACGACATCGACACCGCGATGAAGCTGGGCTGCGGCTACCCGATGGGCCCGTTCGAGCTGCTGGACGTGGTCGGCCTGGACGTCTCGCTGACCATCGAGCAGGTGCTGCACCAGGAGTTCCGCGAGCCCGGCCTGGCCGCGGCGCCGCTGCTGGAGCACCTGGTCGCGGCCGGCTGCCTGGGCCGCAAGACCGGCCGCGGCTTCCGCGACCACGCGCGCCGGTGACCGCGTCACGGGCCGGGGGCGACCGGCTGCCGGACGCGGGAGCGGCGCCGTACGGCCCCGGCGCCCCGCCCCCGGGCAACGGCGCGGCCTACGGCAACGGTGCCGCGCCGCACGGCTCCGGGGCGGCCGGCCACCCCGCCTGGACCCCGGGGGCGGTGTCCGCACGCTGGCCCAGACCGGCCGTGACCGGCCCGGTCACGCCGGTGCGCCGGGGAAGGGCCGCGGCCCCGCCGACCGGGCCGTGTAGCGTTCCGGACATGGATCGGGTTCAGTCAGCCACCCCTCAGCACACCGCCGGACCGCGCGGCACCGAACGGACGGCCGGCCCGTCCGGGGGCACCGGGTCGGAGGCCGGGCCGGGCAGCCGCCGGGCGGCGGCGCAGCGCCAGCAGATGCGCCAGGACCTGGCCGCGGCCGCGATGGAGCTGTTCGCCTCGCAGGGCTACGAGGAGACGACGGTCGACCAGATCGCCGCGGCCGCCGGGGTCGCCCGGCGCACCTTCTTCCGGTACTTCCGGTCGAAGGAGGAGGCGATCTTCCCCGACCACGACGACACCCTGGTGCGGGTGGCCGACCTGCTGGCCAGCGCCGAGCCGGAGGAGCACCCGCTGGACGTGGTGTGCCGCGGCATCAAGGAGGTGCTGCGGATGTACGCCTCCACCCCGGGGGTGTCGGTCGCGCGGTACCAGCTGATCCGTCAGGTCCCGGCGCTGCGCGAGCGCGAGATCGCCGTGGTGGCCCGGTACGAGCGGCTGTTCACCCGCTACCTGCTGGGCCGTTTCGACACCGGGGAGTCCATTCCGTCGGGCTGGCAGCGCGGCGGCGAGGACGACCCGATGCTGGCCGAGGTGTCGGCGGCGGCGGTCGTGGCGGCGCACAACCACGTGCTGCGGCGCTGGCTGCGGGCCGGCGGCCGGGGCGACGTCGAGGCGCAGCTGGACCACTCCTTCGAGGTGATCCGGCGGACCTTCTGGGCGGCCAGTGCCCCGGGCGCCAGACGCCGGGGCTCCTTGGTGGCACCGGGTGCCAGTGGGATGCCAGAGGATGGGGTGGCGGAGAGCGCACTGAGTGCCAGTCCCGGAGGTGAGGTGCTCATCACAGTCGCCCGCACGGACGCTCCGCTGGAGGTCGTGGTGGACAGCATCCGGGCCGCGCTGAGTGGCGCCCGGGGCAACTGAGGCGACAATAACCGCAGGTCAGAACCGCAGCGAGGGCCCGTACCGAGGTATCGGTACGGGCCCTCGGCGTACCCGCACTACGCGCGTTCCGCACCCTTCCGGAGTGTCGGAATTCCTGACACCCGGTGTCTTTACGAGTGGCACAGGGTGCCACTACCTTGTTACTCACCAGTCGCGGCGCCGCGGCTCCCCACCTCGGCGCGCCGTCGTCCGGCGTTCCCACACCCCGGGAGCAGAGCCAGACCAGCAGTGCAGACCCGCCCGGACCACCACCGGGCGACCGCCTGACCGCCAACCACCCACCTCAGCGAAGCCGGTGTCCGCTCCCGGCTCCCCCAGACGCCCTGTGACCCTCACACAGGTACGCCTTCGGAGGCAGCCATGCAGGAAATCCTCGACGCGATCCTCAGCTCCGACGCCACGTCGGCCGACTACGCGGCGATCAAGCTCCCCGAGTCCTACCGGGCGGTCACGCTCCACAAGGACGAGGAGCAGATGTTCGCGGGCCTCGACAGCCGCGACAAGGACCCCCGAAAGTCCCTCCACCTCGACGAGGTCGCCCTCCCGGAGCTCGGCCCCGGCGAGGCCCTGGTCGCGGTCATGGCCAGCTCGGTGAACTACAACACCGTGTGGAGCTCGATCTTCGAGCCGGTCTCCACCTTCGGCTTCCTGGAGCGCTACGGCCGGCTGTCGCCGCTCACCAAGCGCCACGACCTGCCGTACCACGTGCTCGGCTCCGACCTCGCGGGCGTGGTGCTGCGCACCGGCGCCGGGGTCAACGCCTGGAAGCCCGGCGACGAGGTCGTCGCCCACTGCCTCTCGGTCGAGCTGGAGTCCCCGGACGGCCACAACGACACGATGATGGACCCGGAGCAGCGCATCTGGGGCTTCGAGACCAACTTCGGCGGCCTGGCCCAGCTCGCCCTGGTGAAGACCAACCAGCTGCTGCCCAAGCCGAAGCACCTCTCCTGGGAGGAGGCCGCCTCCCCCGGCCTGGTCAACTCCACCGCCTACCGCCAGCTGGTGTCGCAGAACGGCGCCGGCATGAAGCAGGGCGACAACGTGCTGATCTGGGGCGCCAGCGGCGGCCTCGGCTCGTACGCCACCCAGTACGCGCTGGCCGGCGGCGCCACCCCGATCTGCGTGGTCTCCAGCGAGTCCAAGGCCGACATCTGCCGCGCCATGGGCGCCGAGGCGATCATCGACCGCTCGGCCGAGGGCTACAAGTTCTGGAAGGACGAGAACAACCAGGACCCGCGCGAGTGGAAGCGCCTGGGCTCCAAGATCCGCGAGTTCACCGGCGGCGAGGACGTCGACATCGTCTTCGAGCACCCGGGCCGGGAGACCTTCGGCGCCTCGGTGTACGTCACCCGCAAGGGCGGCACCATCGTCACCTGCGCCTCCACCTCCGGCTTCATGCACCAGTACGACAACCGCTACCTGTGGATGTCGCTCAAGCGGATCGTCGGCTCGCACTTCGCCAACTACCGCGAGGCCTACGAGGCCAACCGCCTGGTCGCCAAGGGCAAGATCCACCCGACCCTGTCCAAGGTGTACTCGCTGGAGGAGACCGGCCAGGCCGCCCTCGACGTGCACCACAACAAGCACCAGGGCAAGGTCGGCGTGCTCTGCCTGGCCCCCGAGGAGGGCCTGGGCGTGCGCGACGCCGAGCTGCGCGCCACCCACCTCGACGCGATCAACCGCTTCCGGAACATCTGAGGCCGATCCGATGACAGAGCCCCAGAAGCGCGACCGCCCGTGGCTGATGCGCACCTACGCCGGCCACTCCACCGCGAGCGACTCCAACGCGCTCTACCGGCGGAACCTGGCGAAGGGCCAGACCGGCCTGTCCGTCGCCTTCGACCTGCCGACCCAGACCGGCTACGACTCCGACCACATCCTCGCCCGCGGCGAGGTGGGCCGGGTCGGCGTCCCGGTCGGCCACGTCGGCGACATGCGCACCCTGTTCGACGGCATCCCGCTCGAACAGACCAACACCTCCATGACGATCAACGCCACCGCGATGTGGCTGCTGGCGCTCTACCAGGTGGTCGCCGAGGAGCAGGGCGCCGACGTCGCCAAGCTCACCGGCACCACCCAGAACGACATCGTCAAGGAGTACCTGTCGCGCGGGACGCACGTCTTCCCGCCCGGCCCGTCGGTGCGCCTGATCACCGACATGATCGCCTACACGGTCGGCAACATCCCCAAGTGGAACCCGATCAACATCTGCAGCTACCACCTCCAGGAGGCCGGGGCCACGCCCGTCCAGGAGATCGCGTACGCGATGTGCACCGCCATCTCGGTGCTCGACGCCGTCCGCGACTCCGGGCAGGTGCCCGCCGAGCGGATGGGCGACGTGGTCGCCCGGATCTCCTTCTTCGTCAACGCCGGCGTGCGCTTCGTCGAGGAGATGTGCAAGATGCGCGCCTTCGCCCAGCTCTGGGAGAAGGTCACGCTGGAGCGCTACGGGGTCACCGACCCCAAGCAGCGCCGGTTCCGCTACGGCGTCCAGGTCAACTCGCTCGGGCTGACCGAGGCCCAGCCGGAGAACAACGTCCAGCGGATCGTGCTGGAGATGCTGGCCGTCACCCTGTCCAAGGACGCCCGCGCCCGGGCCGTCCAACTCCCGGCCTGGAACGAGGCGTTGGGGCTGCCGCGGCCGTGGGACCAGCAGTGGTCGCTGCGGATCCAGCAGGTGCTGGCCTACGAGTCGGACCTGCTGGAGTACGGGGACCTCTTCAACGGCTCCGAGGTGATCGAGACCAAGACCGCGGCGCTGCTGGCCGGCGCCGAGGCGGAGATCGCCAAGGTGATGGAGATGGGCGGGGTGATTCCGGCCGTCGAGTCCGGCTACCTCAAGTCCAACCTGGTCGCCTCGCACGCCGCCCGCCGGGCCCGGATCGAGTCCGGCGAGGACAAGATCATCGGGGTCAACTGCTTCGACACCACCGAGCCCAGCCCGCTCACCGCCGACCTCGACACCGCGATCATGGTCGTCGACCCGGCCTCCGAGCAGTCCGTGCTCGCCGCCCTGGAGACCTGGCGCGGCAACCGCGACGAGGCCGCCGCCCAGGAGGCGCTGGCCGAGCTCAAGACCGTCGCCGCCACCGAGGCCAACCTGATGCCGGCCACCCTCGCCTGCGCCCGCGCCGGAGTCACCACCGGCGAGTGGTCCTTCGCCCTGCGCGAGGTGTTCGGCGAGTACCGCGCCCCCACCGGCGTGGGCGGCGCACCCGTCGCGGTCGCCGCCGAGCCGGGCGGGGAGCTGGAGCAGGTCCGCGCCGCCGTCGCCGCCACCGCCGAGGAGCTGGGCGCCGGCAAGCTGCGCCTGCTGGTCGGCAAGCCCGGCCTGGACGGCCACTCCAACGGCGCCGAGCAGATCGCCGTCCGGGCCCGCGACGCCGGGTTCGAGGTGGTCTACCAGGGCATCCGGCTCACCCCGGAGCAGATCGTCTCCGCCGCCGTGGCGGAGGACGTGCACTGCGTGGGCCTGTCCATCCTCTCCGGCGCGCACACCGAGCTGGTGCCCGACGTCCTGAAGCGGCTGCGCCGCGCCGGGGTGGAGGATGTCCCGGTGATCGTGGGTGGCATCATCCCGGCAGCGGACGGCGAGGCCCTCAAGGCCGCCGGCGTCGCCGCCGTGTTCACCCCGAAGGACTTCGGCATCACCACCATCATCGGCCGGATCGTGGACGAGATCCGGCTGGCCAACCGGCTCCAGCCGTGGACGTCCGCACCGACCGCGGCCACGAACTGACCAGCTGACCAGCTGACCACTGGGAAGGAACGAACCACCCTCATGACTGCTTTGAACCGCCTTCGCCCGCGCCGCTCCTGCCTCGCCGTACCGGGCAGCAACCCGCGCTTCCTGGAGAAGGCCCAGGGCCTCCCGGCCGACCAGGTCTTCCTCGACCTGGAAGACGCCTGCGCCCCGCTGGTCAAGGAGAGCGCCCGCCACCACATCGTCGACGCGCTGAACAACGGCGACTGGGGCGGCAAGACCCGCGTCGTCCGCGTCAACGACTGGACCACCCACTGGACCTACCGCGACGTGATCACCGTCGTCGAGGGCGCCGGCCCCAACCTCGACTGCATCATGCTGCCCAAGGTCCAGGACGCCGAGCAGGTCAAGGCGCTCGACCTGCTGCTCACCCAGATCGAGAAGACCATGGGCTTCGAGGTCGGCAGGATCGGCATCGAGGCGCAGATCGAGAACGCCAAGGGCCTGATCAACGTCGACGCCATCGCCGAGGCCTCGCCCCGGCTGGAGACCATCATCTTCGGCCCCGCCGACTTCATGGCCTCCATCAACATGAAGTCCCTGGTGGTCGGCGAGCAGCCGCCCGGCTACAACGCCGACGCCTACCACTACATCCTGATGCGCATCCTGATGGCCGCCCGCGCCAACGACCTCCAGGCGATCGACGGCCCGTACCTCCAGATCCGCAACGCCGACGGCTACCGCGAGGTCGCCGGCCGCTCCGCCGCCCTCGGCTTCGACGGCAAGTGGGTGCTGCACCCGGACCAGGTCGCCATCGCCAACGAGGTCTACTCCCCCTCCCAGGAGGACTACGACCACGCCGAGCTGATCCTCGACGCGTACGACTACTGCACCTCCGAGGCCGGCGGCGCCAAGGGCTCCGCGATGCTCGGCGACGAGATGATCGACGAGGCCAGCCGCAAGATGGCCCTGGTCGTCTCCGGCAAGGGCCGGGCCGCCGGCATGCAGCGCACCAGCAAGTTCGAACAGCCCGGATCTGACAAGAAGGCGGAGGCCTGAGGCCATGCAGTTCGGACGCACCTACGAGGAGTTCGAGGTCGGCGCGGTCTACAAGCACTGGCCCGGCAAGACGGTCACCGAGTACGACGACCACCTGTTCTGCCTGCTCACCATGAACCACCACCCGCTCCACATGGACACCAACTACGCCGAGAAGACGACCGACTTCGGCAAGAACGTCGTGGTGGGCAACTACATCTACTCGCTGCTGCTCGGCATGTCCGTCCCGGACGTCTCCGGCAAGGCGATCGCCAACCTGGAGATCGAGTCGCTGCGCCACATCGCGCCGACCTTCCACGGCGACACCCTCTACGGCGAGACGACCGTCCTGGACAAGTGGCCGTCCAAGTCCAAGAACGACCGCGGCATCGTCCACGTCGAGACCAAGGGCTACAAGCAGGACGGCACCGTCGTCTGCGTCTTCCGCCGCAAGGTGATGGTGCCGACCGAGACGTACATCAAGGAGCGCGGCGGCGAGCAGCCGGGGCGCCCCGAGCCGCTCTCCTGAACCACCCCCCTCCCAGAGACCCCGGACGGGTAGGCCGCCGTCATCGGCCGACCCCCACCCGGTCGGGGGCCCTGCTGCCGCAGCCACGCCGGCAGGGCCCCCGGAAATCCCCCCCCCGCCCGTTTTCAGACATTCCGGAGCCGCACGATGGGACGCCTCGCACAGACCGACGGCCTCACCGAGATCCAGCGGGACATCCTCGCCACCGTGCGGGATTTCGTCGACAAGGAGATCATTCCGGTCGCGACCGAGCTGGAGCACAAGGACGAGTACCCGACCGCGATCGTCGAGGGCATGAAGCAGCTCGGGCTGTTCGGCCTCACGATCCCCGAGGAGTACGGCGGCCTCGGCGAGTCCCTGCTCACCTACGCCCTGGTGGTCGAGGAGATCGCCCGCGGCTGGATGTCGGTCTCCGGCATCGTCAACACCCACTTCATCGTGGCGCACATGATCAACGCCCACGGCACCCAGGAGCAGAAGGACCACTTCCTGCCGAAGATGGCGGCCGGCGAAATCCGCGGCGCCTTCTCGATGTCCGAGCCCGGACTCGGCTCCGACGTTTCCGCCATCTCCACCAAGGGCGTCAAGGACGGCGAGTTCTACGTCCTCAACGGCCAGAAGATGTGGCTCACCAACGGCGGCACCTCCACCCTGGTCGCGGTCCTGTGCAAGACCGACGAGGGCGGCAGCTCCCCGTACAAGAACATGACCACCTTCCTGATCGAGAAGACGGCCGGTTTCGGCCCGAACCCGACCGTCCCCGGCCTCACCGTGCCCGGGAAGATCGAGAAGATGGGCTACAAGGGCGTCGACACCACCGAGCTGGTGCTCCAGGACGTGCGGATTCCGGCCAACCGCATCCTCGGCGGCGTCCCGGGCCGCGGCTTCTACCAGATGATGGACGGCGTCGAGGTCGGCCGGGTCAACGTCGCCGCCCGCGGCTGCGGCGTCGCCCGCCGCGCCTTCGAGCTCGGCATCTCCTACGCCCAGCAGCGCTCCACCTTCGGCAAGAAGATCGCCGAGCACCAGGCGATCCAGTTCAAGCTCGCCGAGATGGCCACCAAGGTCGAGGCCGCCCACCAGATGATGGTCATGGCCGCCCGCAAGAAGGACAGCGGCGAGCGCAACGACCTGGAGGCGGGCATGGCCAAGTACCTGGCCTCCGAGTACTGCAAGGAGGTCGTCGAGGACGCCTTCCGGATCCACGGCGGCTACGGCTTCTCGAAGGAGTACGAGATCGAGCGCCTCTACCGCGAGGCCCCGATGCTGCTCATCGGTGAAGGAACTGCGGAGATCCAGAAGATGATCGTCGGGCGCCGGCTCCTGGAGGAGTACAAGATCGCCGAGTGACGGCCCGGCCCCCGCCCGAACGCGGGGACCGCTGAGTGATTGCGAGGCCGCCCGCATTGACGGGCGGCCCGCTCCGAAACCGCCGGTCGACGGGCGTGCGGGCCCGTCCCGGCAGAGTGCCGTGCCCGTCACGGCCCGGCCTGGTCCGCCTGGGTCCGGCACGGCCTCCGGAAAGCGGCCGCAGGGCGTACAGCTGCAGCGACGCGCCCTGCGGCCGCTTCCGTACACCTTCTTCCACCCGGTACGGCCCGTGTCCCCCACCGGGTTCCGCCCGCACCCCTGCTGAGACAAGAGTCACCAGCCCTGTCCGGTCCCTTGGGAACCGGACCGGGGCGAGCTACGGTCGTAGAGGCAGGACGCGCGCACGCGCTCCCACCGGACACATGAACGAGCAGGCGGGTTGCCCACCCACCGTGTGCTCCCGATAGCATCCACCGGGACAGCAAGCCGTCCCTTCTATTACCGATCCCGCGGTGGCCCCCGTCCAGCGGCCATGATCCCCCGCGACAAAGGTTTTCGATGCCCATCAGCCCGTCCCCTCACACCTCCGTCACGGACCGCGATGCCCTCGCAGCCCCGGCGGCCGGTCGGCGACCCCGCGTGACCATCGCGCGCGGAGCCACCCCCTGGTTCGTCCCCACCCTCGCCACGGCCGCCGTGACCACCGCCCTCACCCGGCGCAACGGCAAGTGGGCCCTGGCGGCGGTACCGGCCTGTGCGCTCGGCGCGGGCATGCTGTGGTTCTTCCGCGACCCCGAGCGTGAGATCGGCACCGGCAGAGTCATCTCCCCCGCCGACGGCGTGGTCCAGAGCATCGACGCCTGGCCGGACGGCCGCACCCGGGTCGCGATCTTCATGAGCCCGCTCAACGTCCACGTCAACCGCGCGCCCCTGCCGGGCACGGTGACGTCGGTCGAGCACGTCGCGGGCGGCTTCGTGCCGGCCTTCAACAAGGACAGCGACCAGAACGAGCGGGTCGTCTGGCACTTCGACACCGAGCTCGGCGACATCGAGATGGTGCAGATCGCGGGGGCCGTGGCCCGCCGGATCGTGCCGTACGTGGCCGCCGGAACCAAGGTCGAGCAGGGCGACCGGATCGGCCTGATCCGGTTCGGCTCCCGGGTCGACACCTACCTGCCGGCCGGCGTCGAGGTCGGCGTCGAGGTCGGCCAGAAGACCACAGCCGGGGTGACGCGCCTTGACCGTGACTGATCCTGAAACAATCGTCGGCCTGGACGACGAGGAGACGGCCCTGCGCCGTCGCCGCTGGGCGCGCGACCGTGAGCTGCGCGCCCCGCGCTCCCCGCAGCACCTGTCCACCGCCGACTTCCTGACCCTGGGGAACGCCGTCTGCGGCTTCCTGGCGATCTACTCGATCACCACCGGGGTCCTGGTCCCGCACATCACCAACCCGGACGCCGCTCCGGACCGGCACAGCGCCGCCACCGCGGTGACGCTGCTGCTGATCGGCTCGATGTGCGACCTCTTCGACGGCCTGGTGGCGCGGAAGCTCCGCTCCTCCGCCCTCGGAGCGGAACTCGACAACCTGGCCGACCTGATCAGCTTCGGCATCGCGCCGGCCTACTTCGTCGCGGTCTGGGGCATGGTCTCCCAGGGCTCCAACACCAAGCTCTCGGCGCTGATCGCGCTGACCGTGCTGCTCGCGGTGGTCCTACGGCTGGCCCGCTTCTCGACCGTCAAGATGCGGCCCGGGGTGTTCCAGGGCATGCCCTGCCCGATGGGCGCGATGACGGTCATCGCCATCGTGCTGCTCGACCCGCCGTTCCTGCCCGGTCTGCTCGCCATCTTCGGCGCCGCGTACCTCATGGTCAGCCGGATCGAGTACCCGAAGCCCCAGGGGCTGCTGGCCACCGCCACGCTCTGCTGGGTCGTCGTGGCGATCGGCTGCCTGGCCGCCTGGGCGACCGGGCTGCCCGGCGGCGACACCCTGATGCACGTCGGGGCCTTCGCCCAGATCACGCTCGCCGCGATGGCGCCGCTGCTGGTCATCCGGCGCAAGGTCGGGCAGAAGGTCGGCGACGTCCGCGCCCGGCGGGCGGAGTCGCGGCTCGGCTGAGCCACCGCACGACGTACGGAGAAGGGCCCGGAACCTGATGGTTCCGGGCCCTTGCGTCGTGCTCGTGCCGGGTGTGGCGGCCCCGCGCCCCCCGGGGGGTGCCGGGTCTGGGGGGTATACACATATGTCGCTGCCGACCACCAATCAAGTGTATATATCGGTGGTCGCCGGATCAATAAAAAATGGG
>NZ_JBHYGR010000092.1:0-8219 GCF_042738155.1 Kitasatospora sp. NPDC059088
CCGCTCGCGGACCGCCTCGCGGCCCTGCCGGAGTCCGAACGCGCCCTGCTGCTGGTCGAGTTGGTCCGCACCGCCACTGCCGCGGTGCTCGGGCACGGCGGACCGCAGGCCGTCGAGCAGGACCGCTCCTTCACCGAGCAGGGCTTCGACTCGCTGGCCGCCGTCGACCTGCGCAACCGGCTGAACGCGAGCACCGGCCTGGCACTCTCCAGCACCCTGGTCTTCGACCACCCGAGCCCGGCGGCGCTGGCCGCCCACCTGGGCGACGCGCTGCTGCCGTCGGTCCCCGGCGTCGGGGAGGACCGGCCGGAGGACCAGGCGGCGAACCGGTCGGCGAACCGGTCGGCGGAGCCGCCGGTCGAGGCCGCCGACGACCCGATCGCCATCGTCGGCATCGGCTGCCGCTACCCCGGCGGGGTGCGCTCCGCCGAGGAGCTGTGGCAGCTGGTCGCCGACCGGGTCGACGCGGTCGGCCCGTTCCCCGAGGACCGGGGCTGGCGCCTGGACCGGCTCTTCCACCCGGACCAGGAGCGGCCCGGCACGTCCGCCGCCCGCGAGGGCGGGTTCCTCTACGACGCCGCCGACTTCGACCCCGCCTTCTTCGGCATGAGCCCGCGCGAGGCGCTGGCCACCGACCCGCAGCAGCGGATCCTGCTGGAAACCGCCTGGGAGGCCGTCGAACGGGCCGGCATCGACCCGGGCGCGCTGCGCGGCAGCCGGACCGGTGTCTTCGTCGGCGTGATGTACGACGACTACGGCTCCCGGCTCAGCCAGGCGCCCGAGGCGCCGGAGGGCTACGAGGGCTACCTGGTCAGCGGCAGCGCCGGCAGCGTCGCCTCCGGCCGGGTCTCCTACGCGCTCGGACTGGAGGGCCCGGCCGTCACGGTGGACACCGCCTGCTCCTCCTCGCTGGTCGCGCTGCACCTGGCCGCCCAGGCGCTGCGCAGCGGCGAGGCCACCCTCGCCCTGGCCGGCGGCGTCACCGTGATGGCCACCCCCGCCACCTTCGTCGAGTTCAGCCGCCAGCGCGGGCTGGCCCCGGACGGGCGCTGCAAGCCCTTCGCGGCCGGAGCCGACGGCACCGGCTGGGCCGAGGGCGCGGGCGTGCTCGTCCTGGAACGCCTCTCCGACGCCCGCCGCAACGGGCATCCGGTGCTGGCCCTGGTGCGGGGCACGGCCGTCAACCAGGACGGCGCGTCGAACGGCCTGACGGCGCCGAACGGCCCCGCCCAGCAGCGGGTGATCCGGGCCGCGCTGGCCGCCGCCCGGCTGACGGCGGACGGCGTGGACGCGGTCGAGGCGCACGGGACGGGCACCCGCCTCGGCGACCCGATCGAGGCCCAGGCCCTGCTGGCGACGTACGGGCAGGGGCGCCCGGCCGGGCACCCGCTGTGGCTGGGCTCGATCAAGTCGAACATCGGCCACAGCCAGGCGGCGGCGGGCGTGGCGGGCGTGATCAAGATGGTCGAGGCCATCCGGCACGGCCGGCTGCCCGCGACCCTGCACCTGGACGCGCCCTCGCCGCACGTGGACTGGACGGCCGGCGCGGTGGAACTGCTCGCCGAGGCACGGGAGTGGCCGGAGCTCGACCGGCCGCGCCGGGCGGGCGTGTCCTCCTTCGGGATCAGCGGCACCAACGCGCACGTGATCCTGGAGCAGGCGCCGGACGCCGCCGCGCCCACGCCTGCCGAGCCCCCGACCGCTACGGCCGCCCCGACCGCCACGGCCGCGCCGGTGGCCTGGCCGGTGTCGGCGCGCACCGAACCGGCGCTGCGCGACCAGGCGCAGCGGCTGCTGGCCTTCGCCGCCGACCTGCCCGAGGAGCAACTCGCCGCTGCGGGCGCCGCCTTGGCCGCCACCCGGACGGCCTTCGAGCAGCGCGCGGCGGTGGTCGGCGGCTCCCGCGCCGAACTGCTCGACGGGCTGCGGGCGCTGGCCGCCGGGACGGACTCCCCGGGCCTGCTGCGCGCCGCCGCCCGGGGCGGTCGGACGGCCTTCGTCTTCACCGGTCAGGGTAGCCAACGCGTCGGCATGGCACAGGAGTTGTACGCGACCCATGCGGAGTTCGCGGCCGCCCTCGACGAGGTGTGCGCGGCCTTCACCCCGCACCTGGAACGGCCGCTGCGGGAGGTCCTGTTCGAGGACACCGGCCTGCTGGACCGCACCGCCTACACCCAACCCGCTCTGTTCGCGGTGGAGTTCGCCCTGGTGCGGCTGCTCGCCCACTGGGGGGTGCGGCCGGACGCCGTGCTCGGGCACTCGATCGGCGCCGTCGCCGCGGCCCACACCGCGGGGGTGCTCACCCTGGCGGACGCCGTCGCCCTGGTCGCCGCGCGCAGCCGGCTGATGGACGCGCTGCCCGCCGAGGGCGCCATGCTCTCCTTCCGGGCCTCCGAGCCGGAGGTCCTCGCCGCGCTGGAGGGGTACACCGAGCGGGTCTCGGTGGCCGCCGTCAACGGTCCGCGGGCCACCGTCGTCTCCGGCGAGGAGGACGCCGTGCTCGCGGTCGCCGCCCGGCTCGCCGCGACGGGGGCCAAGGCTCGCCGGCTGACCGTCAGCCACGCCTTCCACTCCCCGCTGATGGACCCGATGCTGGACGACTTCCGGGCCGCCCTCGGCGGTCTCGCCTTCGGCCTTCCGACCGTCCCGTTCGTCTCCGACCTGACCGGCCGCCCGGCCGGTCCGGAGGAGACCGCCTCGCCCGACTACTGGGCCCGTCACGTGCGCGGGACCGTCCGGTTCGCCGACGGCGTCCGGGCGCTGCGCGGGCTCGGCACCGTGCGCTACCTGGAGATCGGGCCGGACACCCTGCTGACCGCCCTGGTCGAGGACGTGCTGGCCGAAGGGCCGCAGGACCCGGAGAGCCCTCGGGATCCGCAGCACCGGCAGGACCCGCAGGACCCGCCCGCCGTCACGGCGGCGGTGCTGCGGCGCGGGCGCGGCGAGGCGGCCACCCTGCTGCGGGCCGTCGCCGCCGTGCACACCGCGGGCGGCAGCGTCGACTGGCCCGCCGTGCTGGGCGCGGCCGGGGCCCCGCACCCCGGCCTGCCGACCTACCCCTTCCAGCGCACCCGGCACTGGCTCGACGCCCCGGCCCCCGCGGGCGACGTGCGGGCCGCCGGGCTCAGCACCGCCGGCCACCCCTTCCTCGGCGCCGCCGTCGACCTCGCCGACGGCACCGGGACGGTCCTCACCGGCCGCCTGGACCGGCGCGAGCACCCCTGGCTCGCCGGGCACACCGTGGCCGGCGCGACCGTGCTGCCCGCGACCGCCCTGCTCGACCTCGCCCTGCACGCGGGCCGCACCGCCGGGCTGCCCGTGGTCGCCGCCCTCGACCTGGAGGCCCCGCTGCTGCTCCCGGCCGACGGAGCGCTGCGGCTCCAGGTCGCGCTGGACCGGGCGGACGACGCCGGCGAGCGGGCCGTGCGCATCCACGCCCGGCCCGACGGCGCCGCCGAGGAGCCCTGGACCAGGTACGCCACCGGCGTGCTCGCGCCCGCCCCGACGGCGCCCGCCCCGACGGCGCCGGTTCCGCCCGCGGGCTGCTGGCCGCCGCCCGGCGCCCGGCCGGTCGGCGCCGAGGAGCTGTACGCCGCCCTCGACGCCCACGGCCTCGGCTACGGCGGCGCCTTCCGCACCGTCACCGCCGCCTGGCAGCAGCCCGACGGCACCCTGTGGGCCGCACTCGCGGGCCCCGCCGAAGGCGCCCTGGACGGCGACCGGCGCTTCGCCGTGCCGCCCGCCGCCCTGGACGCCGCCCTCCACCCCTGGGCCCACGCCGGACTGCCGTCCGACGGGCGCACCACCCTGCGACTGCCCGCCGCCTGGCGCGAGGTCCGTGCGTACCGGGCCGTCCCCGCCGGAGCGCTGCGGGCCCGGATGGCGCCGGACGGGGAGCACCGCGCCGCCGTGACCCTCTACGACGCTGACGGCGCCCCGCTGCTGCACGCGGCCGCCCTCGAACTCGCCGAGGTCCCGGCCGGGCGGTTCGGTGCCGCCCGCCCCGCCGACCCGCTGCTCGTCCCCGGCACCCGCCCGCTCGCCCTCCCGGCGGCCCCGCGCCCGGCGGCCCTGGTGGAGAGCCCGGCCGACCTGACCGGCCCGGTGCCGCCGGTCGTCCTGCTGCCCCTGCCACCGCTCCCGGCGGACCGTCCCGTGCCCGAGCAGGTGGCCCACGCCACCGGCTGGGCCCTGACCGCCCTGCGGACCTGGCTGACCGGGCGCCGGTACGAGGCCTCGCGCCTCGTCGTCGTCCTGCCCGCCGCGGCCGCGGGCGGCCCGGCGGCGCTCGCCGCGGCGGCGGCCGGCGGGCTGGTCCGCTCCGCCGCGGCCGAACACCCCGGCCGCGTCCTGCTGGTGGACACCGACCTCCCGGCCGACCGCCTCGCGGAACTCCCCGCCGTGGCCTGGCCCGAGGACGAACCGCACCTCCTGCTGCGGGCCGGGCGGATCCTGGCCCCGCGCCTGACAGCGGCGGCTGCTGGAGCCGCACAGGCCGGCGCGACCAGCGCGACCAGCGCGACCAGCGCGACCGGGGCGTTCGGTCCCGGGAGCGTCCTGGTCACCGGCGCGTCCGGCGCGCTGGCGGCGGTCCTGGTGCGGCACCTGGTGGCGGCGCACGGGGTGCGCGGGCTGGTGCTGATGAGCCGGAGCGGGCGGGTGGCGCCCGGGCTGGCGGAGGAACTGGCGGCCCTGGGGGCCGTGGCGGTCCCGGTCGCGGGCGACGTGGCCGATCCGCAGGCCGTACGGGCCGCGCTGGCGCAGGCGCCGGACGGCCTTCCGGTCACCGGGCTGGTGCACGCCGCCGGCGTCCTGGACGACGGGCTGGTCGAGGGCCTGACGGCGGAGCGGGTCGCCGCCGTGCTGCGGCCGAAGGTCGACGGCGCCTGGGCGCTGCACGAGGCGACCGGGGAACTGCCGCTGCACGCCTTCGTGCTGTTCTCCTCGGTCGCCGGAGTGCTCGGGACGGCCGGGCAGGGCTCGTACGCCGCCGCGAACTCCTTCCTCGACGCCCTCGCCGGGCACCGCCACGAACTCGGCCTGCCCGCGCTGTCCCTCCCGTGGGGCCTGTGGGAGGGCGAAGGCATGGGGGAGGCCCTGAGCGCGGCCGACCGGGCCCGGATCGTCCGGACCGGGATCGCCCCGCTGCCCGCCGCGAGCGCCCTCGGGCTGCTGGACGAAGCCCTGGCGGCCGGCCGTCCGGTGGCGGTCGCGGCCCGGCTGGCGGCACCCGGGGCCGGCGGGCCCGGCACCGGACCGGCGGCCGCCCTGCGCGAGCTGCTCGGCTCCCGGCCGACGGGCGCCGCCCCGGCGGCGGCCCCCGCCCTTCCGGCCCCCGCCCTTCCGGAAGGCCGGGACGTGCTCGCCGGGCTCCCCCCGCAGGAACGCGGCCGGGCCGTCCTGGACCTGGTGCGCCGTTCGGTCGGCGAGGTCCTGGGCCACGCCGACCCGGCCGCCGTACCGGTGGAGCGGGGGCTGCTGGACCTGGGCCTGGACTCGCTGACCGCGGTGGAACTGCGCGGCCGCCTGGGCACCCTGCTCGGGCTGCGACTGCCCAGCACGCTGCTGTTCGACCACCCCACCGCCGCCGCCCTGGCCCGCCACCTCACCGCTCTGGTGGCCCCGGCGGAGGACCGCACCGGGCCGGCCGGTCTCGCCCAGGTCGAGGCGGCCCTGGCCGAACTGACGGCCGGGGCAGCCGGAGCGGGCGAACTGGACCAGCTGGCGGCCCGGCTCCAAGCAGCCCTCGACCAGGTCCGCGCCGCCCGCGCGGCGAAGCCGGACGCCGACTTCACCGACCGACTGGAGGAGGCCGACGGCGACGCCCTGTTCGACCTGATCGACCGTCAACTCGGCCTGTAGTCAAGGGGGAAGGGCCTGAATCCGGCCGGCGCCGGGCCCTTCCCGCTCTCATCCCGCAGTCGCGCACGGGGCCGCCGGTGAACCGGCCGGACCGTGCGGGGTCGAGCGGGTGAAGGTGCGGCGGTAGGCGGTGGGGGTGGTGTCCAGGGTGCGTCGGAAGTGCAGCCGCAGGTTGGCCGCCGTGCCCAGCCCGCAGTCCCGCGCCACCTGGTCCACCGAGCGCTCCGTGGTCTCCAGCATCTCCCGTGCCCGGCCGATCCGGGCGTTGAGCAGCCACTGCAACGGGGTCGTGCCCGTCTCCTCGGTGAACCGGCGCATGAAGGTGCGCTGCGAGAGGCCCGCGTGCCGGGCGAGCACGCGCAGCGTGAGCGGCTCGCCGAGCCGGTGCAGGGCCCAGCCCCGGGTGCCGGAGAGCGAGGCCTCACCGGCCACCGCGACGGGAGCCGGCACGTACTGGGCCTGCCCGCCGTCCCGGTGGGGGGCGGCGACCAGAGCGCGGGCGATCCGGTTGGCCGCCTCCGCCCCCAGGTCGCGGCGCACGATGTGCAGGCACAGGTCGATGCCGCAGCACACCCCGGCCGAGGTGAGCACGTCGCCCTCGTCGACGTAGAGCACGTCGCGGTCGACCGTGACGGCCGGGAAGCCCCGCTCGAACTCGTCGATGTGCTTCCAGTGGGTGGTGGCGTGCAGCCCGTCCAGGACGCCCGCCGCGGCCAGTGCGAAGGCGCCCGTGCAGATCGACACCACGCGCCTGCCCCGGCCATGGGCTTCGGCCAGGACGTCGAGCACGGCGTCCGGCAACGGGAGGAGCGGTTCGAATCCCGGCACGACCACGGTGTCGGCGGCCCGCACCTGCTCCAGACCCCCGTCGGCGACCAGGGCGAAGCCCGCACTGGTGGCCACCCGCGCGGTGGGCGCGCACAGGGTCATCTCGTAGGGGGTCTCCGGCCGGCTGGAGAAGATCTGCGCCGGGATCGCCAGGTCGAGCGGGGTGACCCCGTCCAGCGCCAGGACCGCGACTCGATGCACCGTCATGGCAGGATCCTAGCGAAGTATGGAAATTTTGCCTCTCACCAGGTCAGGGGCGTCGCGGCCAGGCTGAGCCCATGACCGGACCCACCCACGAGGCGACCGCCGACCTGATCACGCTGCCCGGCACACCGCTCGCCGACGCCGTCGTGAACCTCATCCGGCCGGTGGAAACGCCGTCCGTCTTCAACCACAGCATCCGCAGCTACCTGTTCGCCCGGCTGGTGGCCGACCGCCTCGGCCTGGCCGCCGGCCACGACTACCAGGACGACCTGTTGTTCGCCGCGTGCGCGATGCACGACCTCGGCGTAGCGGCGGACGGCCCGCACAGCCAGCGGTTCGAGGTCGAAGGCGCCGACCGGGCCGCCGCCTTCCTGACCGACCGCGGGGTCCCCGCCGCCGAAGCCGACCAGGTCTGGCAGGCCATCGCCCTGCACACCTCCCCGGGCATCGCGGAACGCCGCGGCACGCTGTGCCTGCTCGTCCGCGAGGGCGTCGCCCTCGACTTCGGCCGCTCACCGGGCACCGACCGCCTCGACGCCGTCACCGACGAGCAGGCCGACGCCGTGCACGCCGCCTACCCGCGGCTGGACATGATCCGCGCCCTCACCGACGCGATCGTCGCGCAGGCCGCGAAGGACCCCGGGAACGCACCCCGGTACACGATCCCCGGCGAACTCCTGCGCGAACGCGAGACCTTCGGCCGGACCCGGCTGGAGCACACCGGCCGCTCGTCCCGCTGGCGCGACTGACCCCACCGGACCCACCACCCCCGTCACCGAGGAAAGGCAAGCACCGCCATGACCGTCCACACCGTCGAGGTCCCCGAGGACAACGCAGTCTTCGGGCAGACCACCAGCGCCTTCGCGGGCTTCGGCTACTCCGCCGCGGTCCGCGCCCACGGCCTCCTGTTCATCGCCGGAACGATCGGCCGCCGCGCCGACGGAACCATTCCGGACGGCATCGAGGAGCAGACCGGGATCGCCCTCCGGAAGATCGAGGAGATCCTCCGGCTGGAGGGCCTCGACATGTCCGCCCTCGTCGACGTCACCAGCTACCACGTCGACATCCACCAGCACCTGCCCGGCTTCGTCGAGGCCAAGCGGCGCCTCGTCGAAGCCCCCTACCCGACCTGGACGATCATCGGGGTCAGCGGCCTCGCCAGCCCGGGACTCCTCGTCGAGATCCGCGCGACCGCCGCGTACCCCGCCGCACCCCGGTAGCCCCGCACTCCTGGGCCCGCTCCCGGGCCCAGGAGCCCGGGGGGCGGGGCCCCCCGGGCGGCGGGGGGGGGGGGCGGGGGGGGCGAAGTTGGGGTGGGTTTCTAA
>NZ_JBHYGR010000092.1:8229-8946 GCF_042738155.1 Kitasatospora sp. NPDC059088
CCCCGCCGCCCCCCCCGGCCCCCGCCCCCCCCCCCCCGCGGCGCCCCCCGCCCCCGCCCCCCCCCCCCCCCCCCCCGCCCCGGGGGGGGGCCGCCCCGGGGGGGGGGGGCCCGGGACGGATCGGGATCAGATGTGGAGGATCTTTCCAGCTGGCGCGCGGTGGCCTGGTCGTGCCCGGTGGATCTCCGCCTCGTACTGATCGGCGTCGAAGCGGAACTCCGGGAGATCGACCTCCTCGGTGACCGGGTTGCGCCAGCCGCTCCAGACCACGTGCTGCCCTTCGCGCCTGATCGTCACGTAGACCGCACCGCAGCACCCTTCGGTGCACCCGGCCTCGGCCAGCCGAACCTCACGAGGGACGTCGGTCGCATGCAGCGGCGCGCTCGGGCCCACCAGGTAGCGAGGATCCTCTGCGGGCCCCTCGTCGAACACGTCGGTCAGGACGTCCCGCCCGTCGACGACCGGTCGGCATTCGGCGCCGGCCCTGGTTCCGAGTGGTGGCACGACGATGCGGAGGGACAGCCGATGCGGTTCTGTGGTCATCGCCTGATGGTCGCGGAGTCATCAGCGGTTGTCAGCCGGGTTTCTGCTCGGGGAGAAGCCTCCGGCTCCCGGCTCCCGGCTCTGGCGGGAACGGCGGAAGCCGGGGGGGGGCGCCGGCCGGGGGGGCCAAACACCCCCCCCGGGCGAGGGGGGCGGTGGGCGCGGGGGACGGGG
>NZ_JBHYGR010000092.1:8956-14894 GCF_042738155.1 Kitasatospora sp. NPDC059088
GTGGGGGCCCCCGCGCCGCCCCCCCCCGCCCCGCGGGGGGGGGCGGGGCGGGGGGCGGGGGGGGGGCCGGGCGGGGGCCCCCCCCCCCCCCCCCCCCCGGGGCGCGGTGGGCGGTCAGCGGCGGGCCGTGGTGAGGCGGTCGTCGAGGAGGGCGAGGAGTTCCTGCCGGCGTCCGTCGAGGTAGAAGTGGCCGCCGGGGTGGATCCCGAGCTCGAAGGCGGCCGTGGTGTGGCGCTGCCAGGCGGCGGCCTCGGTGGGGGTGACCCAGGGGTCGGCGTCGCCGATCAGGGCGAGGACCGGGGTTGCGACGGTGACCTCCGGGCCGGCGAAGTAGCCGCCCACGGCGGCGAGATCGGCGCGGACGGCCGGCAGGATCATCTGGAGGGCCTCCTCGTCCGCGAGCAGTCGCGGGTCGGTTCCGCTGAGGTCCCGCAGGTGGGCGGCGAGGGAGCGGTCGTCGGTGAGGTGGGCGTACTCGCCGTCGCGCCGGGTGGAGGGGGCGCGGCGGCCGGAGACGGTGAGCAACTCCGGGGCGCGGCCGTCGCGTTCCAGTCGGCGGGTGAGTTCGAAGGCCAGCAGGGCGCCCATGCTGTGGCCGAACAGGGCGTAGCGGCCGTCGCCCACGGCGGCCCGGACGGCGGGCGCGGCCAGGTCGGCGAGCCGGGTGAGGTCCGCGACGGCGGGCTCCCGGTAGCGGTCCTGACGGCCCGGGTACTGCAGGGCCAGCACCTCGACGTCCGGCCCGGCCGCGGCGGCCCAGGGTCGGAAGACCGAGGCCGAGCCGCCGGCGTGCGGCAGGCAGAGCAGGCGCAACGGCGGGTCGGCCGAGCCGGCCGGGTCGGCCGGGTCGGGGATGCGAGGGGTGCCGGGGGCACTGAACCGGCGTACCCACAGGGAACTGTCGACGGAAGCGGCCGCGGCGCTCACGCCGCCGCCCGCCGTTCGGTCCGGTCGGCCTGGTCGCCCGGCTCGGCGGGCCCGGAGCGCTCGCCCCACTGCGGGCGGAGCAGGTCGAGCCGCCGGTCGGACAGCAGGATCGCCCGCTGCACCTCGCGCAGCGCCCGTCCGGGCTCGATGCCGAGTTCGGCGGTGATGGTGCGGTGGGCCGCGCGGTACACCCGCAGGGCGTCGGCCTGCCGCTCGGAGCGGTAGAGGGCGATCATCAGCTGCCGGTGGAAGGCCTCGTGCAGCGGGTGCTCGGCGACCAAGGAGTAGAGCCGGCCGATGAGTTCGCGGTGGCGCCCGGTGGCCAGGCCGGTCTCGACGTGCATGCCGACGCACTCCAGCCGGGCCTCCTCGGCCCAGGTGGTGAAGCCCTCCAGGACCGGCCCGGAGCGCAGGTCGCCGAGCGCGGGGCCGCGCCACAGGGCGAGGGCCTCCTCGAAGGCGGCGGCGGCCTGCTCGGTGCGGCCGTCCCGGGCGGCGGCCCGTCCGGTCTGCATCAGGTGCTGGAAGTCGTCGGAGTCCAGCCGGTCCTCCGGGCCGAGGCGCAGCACGTACCCGGGGGACTGGGTGACGATGGCGCTCTCCGGGCGGCCGTCGGCGAGCAGCTTGCGCAGCCGCGAGATGTAGACGTGGATCGCCGCCAGGTGGCGTCGGGGCGGGGCGTCCCCCCAGATCTCGAAGCCGAGTTGCGGGACGGGCACCACCTCGTTGGCGCGGACCAGCAGGGTCGCGAGCAGCACCTCCATGTTCCGGGCCTTGACGGCCGAGGTGCCGTGCTCCGTGGTGACGTGCAGGCTTCCGAGCAACTGGTATCTCACCGTGGGCCTCCTGAGGGCGTGTCGTCCGGCTCAGGGTGTCCCACGGGGGCCGTCCGCGCATCAGCGGAACTACGTACGTACGTGCGGACGGCCCCGGTGCCGCTCCTCCGTTCCCTGCCGCCCGTCGCTAGCGCCGGTCCAGCGCGCGCAGTTCGGCGCCGAGGGCGAGCCGGCGGTCCAGCGGGCCGCCGCTCATCCGCAGCACCGTGAGCAGCGTCCACAGCCGGGTCTGCGGGAAGAACCGGGGCGAGCCGTGCACGTCGTCGTGCACCCGCAGGCGCAGGCTGCGCAGCGAGCGCCGCAGCCGGTCGGTGTCGGAGGGCGGGATGATCTCGTCCCGGGCGCTGGCGACCAGGGCGACCGGGACGTCGACGGCGCTCAGCCGGCCCGGGTCCAGGGCGAGCGGGGCGAGGGCGTCGAACACCGAGCCGGCGTCGGTGCGGGCGAGGTGGGCGAGGGTGTCCACGGTGACCCGGGGAACGGTGGCGTGCCACGCCCGGTCGGTGAAGAAGTCGTGCACCGGCAGGCCGGCGCCGACCACGCCGCGGATGCGAGGGTCGCCGAGCGCGGCGTGCAGCGCCAGGTTGCCGCTGAAACTGAGCGCCAGCGCGTACGTCCGCGCGGTGTCGGCGCGGTCGGCGACGGCGTCCAGGACGGCGGGCAGCAGGGCGGGCGCCGTCAGGTCGTACGGCAGCGGGTTCTCGCCGACGCCCGGCATCTCGGTGACCACCCCGGCCAGGCCGAACTCGGCCAGCTGGAGCAGGACCGGCGCCCACTGCTCCTTGAGGCTGATGATCCCGCCGGACATCAGCAGCAGCGGTCGCGGCTGCTCCGCCGACAGCCCGCCCGCCCAGGCGGCGACCGGGCCGGCCGGGGTGGGCACCTCGATCCGTTCGATGCCGGGGAAGTCGGCGGCCCAGCGGGCGAACACGTCCCGGGCGCGCTCCTCGGCCTCCCGGCGGGCCGAGCCGGACGGGTAGGGGAAGCGGGCCATCGTGTAGTAGCGGCCGGCCTCCAGTAGCCTGCCCTCGCGTTCCAGCCGGTCGCCCGCCTCGGTCCAGCGGCGCACCCAGGAGCCGGGGCCGCCGTCGCCGTCGTCCACGACACCGTCCAGCACGGCCCCGTACCGGTCGGGGGTGATGCCCTGGGAGGTCGCCTGGGCCACCACGAACTGCTTGAGTTCGGCGAGGTCGTTCGCCGGGGGGCGGCCGGTCATGCCGTCGCCTCCGAAGGGACGGGCGTGCCGGCCTGACCGGTTGTCGCCTCGCCCGTCGCCCCGCCCGGCGCTCCGTCGTCCCCGGGAGCGGGCCACTCCTCCAGTGCGGCCCGGATCTCGGTCAGGACGTCCGCCGCCTCCGCGCCGTCGATGACCCGGTGGTCGAAGGCCAGGCTGAGCCGGAACACCGGCGCGGCGACGATCGCGCCGTCCCGGACCACGGGGCGCTCGACGATCCGGCCGACGCCCAGGGTGACGGTGGTGCCGCCCACCGAGTGGAAGCCGTCGACCGGCCGGTGGCCGAGCGAGGTGACCGCGAAGGTGCCGGTGATCAGCGGGCGCAGCCGCAGGTCGCGGGCCGCGCGGGCGAACCGCAGGCGGCCGCGCAGCCAGGACAGCCGGTGCAGGGCGCGGATGCCGGCGAACTCGGGGAGCTCGGCCGGATCGCCGTCCAGCACCCGGTCCAGCCGGCGCTGCACCTCGGCGAGGCCGGCGGTGTGCGGCTCGGGGACGACGGTGGACAGCACCACCCGGGTGCCGCCCAGGGTGCGGTCCAGGGTGACCTTGCCGGACACCGTCGGGAACGCGGCCACCCGGGGGCGCGGGCCGCCCCGGTAGGCGGAGTTGGCCGCCGGGTGGCGGGCCAGCACCCCGCCGGCGGCCACCAGCAGGTAGCCGACCACCGAGCGGCGCTGTCCGGCCGCGCGGGCCGCGGCCCGGTCGGCGAGCAGCCGGGTGGCGTCCACCTCGGTGTCCAGGAAGACCGGGGAGAAGTCCCGGATCGCCTCCAGGAAGTACAGGGTGTGCCGCCGTTCGCGCGGCGGCGGTGCGAGCCGCGGATCGGCTCCGGTCGGACTGGTCATGACGGGCCCCTCGGGTCGGATCGGTCCGGTCGGTCGGTGGTCACGGGCCGGACCGGTGGAGGGGCCGAGCCTGGCGCACGGCGCCAAACAGGTTCTGAAACGCGAGCTCCGCAGCGGTCGCCGGAGCGGTCGCGGGAATCGTGAAATCCTTGTTTCGTCCGGCCAGTTGATCGGTGTTCGAAGCTACGATCGACCGAGGTTGGGGGGATCCGCCAGTTCCGCCCGCCACGGGGGAGGGGGAAGGGGCAGCAACCGTGATCGCAGTCCAGCAGACCCGAGACATCCGCGAAGCCCGAGACGATCGAGAGGCCCGAGAGACCCGCGTCGTGACCCGTGACCGTGCCCGCACGGACACCGTCAGACGCGCCGAACTGAACCAACTCCAGTCCGTCCTCGACGAAGTGGCCAACGGCCGGCAGCAGGTGGTGGAGCTCGCCGGAGACCCGGGCAGCGGCAAGTCCCGCCTGCTCACCGCGCTCGCCGAGGAGGCCGCCGCCCGCGGCTTCACCGTGCTGCGCGCCCTGGCCGACCCGGCCGAACAGGGCATGGCCGGCAGCCTGTTCGTGCAGGTCCTGCGCGCCTGGATCGGCCTCGCCGACCGGGCCGGGCTGCGCGACGAACTGCTCGCGGTGATGCGCCGGATCGCCGGGTCGGTGGACCCGGCGGGCGGCTGCCCGGTCCCGGAGCGCCTCTGCGCGCTGCTCGAACAGCACACCTGCCGGGGCCTGTTGATCGTGCTGGACGACGTCCACGCGGCCGACCCCGGCTCGCTCGCGCTGCTCGACCGGCTGATCCGCTGGCCGGTGCGCGCCCCGCTCGCGCTGGTGGTCGCCCACCGGCCCCGGCAGGCCCCGCAGGGGCTGCTCGCGGGCCTGGCCCGCGGCAGCCAGCTCGGCACCACCCGCCGGATCGAGCTCGGCCGGCTCGACCTGGCCCGGGCCGCCGAACTGCTCGACCTGCCCGCCACCGACCCCCGGACGCGCGCCCTGCACCGGGACGCCCACGGGAACCCGCTCTACCTGCTGGCCCTCGCCAGGGTCTGCCCGGGCCGGCTCTCCGGCCGCCCCGAGGGCTCGCTCGCGGACCTGCGGGGCCTGCCGCCGGACGCCGCCCTGCCCGACCGGCTGGCCCGCCACCTGGTCACCGAACTCGCCGTCCTCGGCCCGCGCCAGCGGCTCGTCCTCGCGGCCGCCGCGGTGCTCGGCACCGAGCTGGACCCGCACGGGGTCGCCGCGGTCGCCGGCACCACCCAGGACGAGGCCTGCCGGATCCTCGACGAACTGCGCCGGCTCGACCTGCTGCGACCGCTCGCCGGCAGCCCGCACAGCGGGTTCCGGCACCCGCTGGTGCGCTGGCTGGTCTACGACGGCGCCGACAGCTGCTGGCGCGCCGACGCCCACCGCCGGGCCATCGAGCTCCTCACGGCCCGCGGCGCCCCCGCCGACCGGCTCGCCCCGCACATCGAACGGGCCACCCCCGGGCTGGACCCGCGGGACGCGGCCGTGCTCACCGCGGCCACCCGTACGGCGCTGCGCACCGGGGACACCGAACTGGCCGGGCACTGGCTCGGCGCGGCCCTCACCGCGCTCGGCCGCGGGGGCCCGGCCGACGACCGGGTGGCCGGCCAACTGCTGGCCGCGGCGGACGAGATGGCGGCCCGCACCGGATCGCGCGCCCTGCTCACCGAGGCCACCGTGCGGCTGGGCGGCGAGGACCGCCCCGACGGGGCCGACCGGGCCGGGTCCGGCCGTCCGCCGGGAGGCGCCCCGCCGCCCGCGACCGGCGGGCCGGCCGGGGCCGGTCCGTACGGCAGCCCGACCCTGGACCTGCTCACCGGGCGGGAACGGGAGATCGCCGAACTCGCCGGCACCGGGCTGCGCAGCCGCGAGATCGCCGACCGGCTCGGGCTGAGCGCCCGTACCGTCGAGGTGCACATCGCCCGTACCTACCGGAAGTTGGGCATCGGATCCCGCGCGGCGCTGGTCCGCCTGGTGGTCGAGGAGCACCGCCGGGCGTCGTGACCGGGCCGGGGGGGGGGGGGCCCGGGCCCCCGCCCGCGCCCCGGGGAGGGTGCGCACAGACCGGGTGGGTGTGGG
>NZ_JBHYGR010000092.1:14904-17226 GCF_042738155.1 Kitasatospora sp. NPDC059088
AAACATCATAATTTGGTACAGCTAACCCCGCGCGCGGCTCCCCCGCCTGGTGGTGGTCCCCCCCCGCGGCGGCTCGCGCCCGCCCGGCCCCGGCCCCCCCGGCCCCGGCCCCGGCCTCCGGGAATAGCCGTCCACCAGGGGCTGTTGAGGCGCTGGACGGCCGCCGGCCGCCGGCCACGGTCGCGCCGGTGCGCACGGCGCGGAGGGCGGTGGGCAGGGTGAGCGCGGAGGAGGAGCACCGGTGAGGTACGAGGTACTCGGCCCGCTCAGGGTCGGCGACACGGACGGCCAGGTCGTCATCACGTCCCGCAAGACCGAGACGGTGCTGGCCGTCCTGCTCGCCCGGATGGGCCAGGTGGTCTCGGTGGACGACCTGGTGCGCGAGCTGTGGCCCGCCGATCCGCCCCAGCGCGCCCGGGACGCCGTCTACGTGTACGTCTCGCAGCTGCGCAAGCTGCTGACCCGCCCCGGCGAGCCCGATCCGGTCATCACCCGGGCGCCCGGCTACGTCCTGTGGACGCCGCCGCGGGCCGTCGACTTCCAGGCCCTCCAGGAGCAGCTGCCGACCGCCAGGGCGATGATGCGCGAGCGGCGGTACGAGGAGGCCTGCGAGCTGCTGGAGCGGATCGTCGCCCTGTGGCGCGGCCCGGTGCTGGCCGGGCTGCAGGCCGGTCCGGTGGTCAACACCTTCGCGGCCTGGCTCCAGGAGCTCCAACTGGAGTGCAGCGAACTGCTGGTGGAGTCCAAGCTGATGCTCTCCCGGGACCGCGAGGTGGTCTCCCAGCTGCGCTGCCTGATCCGCGAGCACCCGTTGCAGGAGAGCTTCTACGCCCAGCTGATGCTGGCCCTGTGGCGCTCGGGCCGGCAGGCCGAGGCCCTGGGCGTCTACCACTCCGCCCGCGACACGCTCAACCGGGAGCTCGGCCTGGAGCCGGGCTGCTGGCTGCGCAACCTCCAGCGCACCATCCTGGAGGTGCGCGGCGAGGGCCCGGCCCGGCGGACGCCCGCGGCCGTACGGGCCTGACACCGCCCCGTCACCGGCACCGCCCCGTCACCGGCACTGCTCCGCCACCGGAACCGCCCCGCCACCGTTTGGGTGTGGTTTAGCCCCCTTCGGCACGCTTGGGGGAGGCAGTACCGGAACCCCGAGCGATGACGGAGCGATTCGAGTGAACGATGTCCCCACCCGCCGCCTGGGCGGTCTGGAAGTCGGTGCCCAGGGGCTCGGCGCCCTCGGCCTGAGCGAGTTCTACGGCCCGACCGACCCCGAGCAGGCCGTCGCCACCATCCGTCGGGCGCTCGACCTGGGGGTCACCCTGATCGACACCGCCGACGTCTACGGGCACGGCCTGAGCGAGGAGTTGGTCGGCCGGGCGGTGGCCGGCCGGCGCGACGAGGCGGTGGTGGCCACCAAGTTCGGGGTGCTGCGCACCGGCGACGGGATCGGGCAGGCGGTGCGCGGCGACGCCGCCTACGTGCGGCAGGCCGCCGACGCCTCGCTGGAGCGGCTCGGGCTGGACCACATCGACCTCTTCTACCCGGCCCGGATCGACCCCTCGGTGCCGATCGAGGAGACGGTCGGCGCGCTGGCCGAGCTCGTCCGGGTCGGGAAGGTGCGGTACATCGGGCTCTCCGAGGCGGCCCCGGAGACCATCCGCCGCGCCCACGCCGTGCACCCGCTGGCCGCGGTGCAGACCGAGTGGTCACTGTTCTCCCGCGAGCTGGAGGACGAAGTCGTGCCACTGGCACGTGAGTTGGGCATCGGCATCGTGCCGAACGCGCCGCTCGGCCGGGGCCTGCTCACCGGGCGCTACCGGGCCGCCGAGGTGTTCGGGCCGACCGACTTCCGGACGGTCGCCCAGCCGAGGTTCACCCCGGAGAACTTCCCGGGCAACCTCGCGCTGGTCGACCGGCTGGAGCCGCTCTCCATCGAACTCGGCGTATCAGTCGGTCAGTTGGCGCTGGCATGGGTGCACCACCGGGGCGAGGACGTGGTCCCGATCCCGGGCACCCGACGGATCGACCACCTGGAGGAGAACCTCGCCGCCGCGACGCTGGCCCTCGGTGCCGAGGAGCTGGCGGCGATCGAGGCCGCGGTGCCCGCCGGGCAGGTCGCCGGTGACCGGCTCACCGAGTTCAGCCGGCAGTTCGTCGACCGCTGACCGGCGGCCGACCGCACCTACGGCACCCACCGCACCCACCGCACGAACCCGCGCGCACCGGACGGACCCTCGGGCCCCGCCCGGGCGCGCCCCGGTCCCCCCGGGAGGTGGCCCCCCGCGCGCCCCGGGCCGTGGGGGGGACAACCACCAGACACCGGGC
>NZ_JBHYGR010000092.1:17236-37559 GCF_042738155.1 Kitasatospora sp. NPDC059088
TGTTGTGTATAAGAGCCAGCCGGACGGACCCTCGGGCCCGTCCGGTGCGCGCCGCTGTCCGCCGGTCAGGAGGCCACCGGCTCGCCGCTGTCCTGCGGGCTGACCTCCTCCAGCACCGGGGCGGCCGCGAAGGCCTTGGGCCGGCCGGGCAGGAGCAGGCCGACGGCCACGATGACCGCGGTCATCGCCAGCTCCCACCAGAAGGCGGTGGAGTACGCGTCCCGGACCGAGTCGCCGTTCGCGACCCCGCGCTGGACCAGCAGCGCGACCAGGGCCACGCCGAAGGAGCCGCCGACCTGGTTCAGCGACAGCATGGTGCTGGTCGCCCCCGAGGTCTTCTCCAGCGGCACGGTCCGGTAGAGCGAGGCGAGCGTGGGCGCGCCGACGCAGCCCAGGCCGAGGCCCGAGACCAACGCGTAGAGTCCGAGCACCAGTTGGCCGGTGGTCCCGGAGGACAGCGCGTTGCCCAGGGTGCCGAGCACCACCAGCGCGGCGCCGACCGGTACCAGCAGGTTGGCGCCGACCTTGTCGCTGAGCCGCCCGGCCAGCGGCATCCCGAGGAAGGTGCCGACCCCGAAGGGCGCCAGCAGCAGCCCGCTGGCCATCAGGCTCTGCCCGTGCACCTGCTGCTGGTAGAGCGGCAGCAGGACGTACAGCGAGAACACCGCCGCGCCGGTGAGCGCCATCGCCACGACCGCGGCCGTGAAGCCCTTGTTGGCGAGCAGGCGCACATCGATCAGCGGGGTGCGGCGGGTGGTGAGCGCGTGCACCACGAAGCCGGCCACCAGCGCCACCCCGACCAGCAGCGACACCAGCACGGTGGGGGAGCCGAAGCCCTCGTGGGCGGTCTGCGACAGCCCGTACACCAGGACGGCGAAGCCGGGGCTCAGCAGCACGGTGCCGAGCACGTCGAAGGTCGCGCGCTCGCCCTCGGCGGGGACGTCGGCGGGCACCACCTTGAACGAGAACACCAGCGCCGCCAGCACGATCGGCACGTTCACCAGGAACAGCCAACTCCAGTGCAGGTTGTCCGCGATGACCCCGCCGAGGATCGGGCCGATCACCGGGCCGAGGGTCATCGGCAGTGCCAGCAGGCCCATCACCTTGCCCAGCCGGGCCGGGCCGGCCGCGCGGGCGGTGAGCGTCATCATGACCGGCTCGATGATGCCGGCCGCCACGCCCTGGAGGATGCGGAAGGTCACCAGCGCGCCGATGTTCCAGGACAGCGCCGAGGCGACGGCCGTCACGGTGTAGAGCACCAGGCCGAACACCCAGACCTTCTTGCCGCCGAAGTGGTCCACCGCCCAGCCGGTCACCGGGATGGTCGCGGCCACCGCCAGCAGGTAGCCGGTGATGACCCATTCGGCCGTGGTGAGCGTGGTGTGGAAGTTGTCGGCCAGCGGGCTCAGTCCGACGCCGACGATGGTCGCGTTCAGCGTCGCGGTGACCGATGCGAGCGCCATGACGACGATCAGCTTGACCAGCGGACCGTCCAACCGATTCTCGGCCGATTGCGTCATTTCAGTCCTTAGCGATAGCAGGGGAGGAGAAAACGGAGGCGGGGGCGGTCGCGATTTCGCGTGGCGCCCCGTGGCCGCGGAATGCGGCGGGTGGAATTCCGGCGGAGCGGCGAGTGGTAAGAGGCCCCCGGCCCGGGAGGCCGTCACATGGGATGGGTCGGCGTACCGGAAGGGCCGGCGTTCTGAGCACCGGCGTCCCGGAACCGGCTTCCTGAGAACGGGCGTTCAGAGAACCGGCGTGCTGAAAGAGCGTATAAACAAGTCAGGGTCGGCGGCCATCACCCCTTAGACACCGTTAAGGCCGTCGGCCCGGAATGCGGGCCGACGGCCTTCGGCGGGGCGCCCGGCCGCCGGTCGGGCATCGGTGACCTGCGGAGACGCCCCGCCGGCCGGGAGTCGGGAGGGTTCCCGGCGGCTTTAGGTCCTGCCCGCTCAGGACGGTTCCGGTCGGGCGGCCTCCACGGTCAGGGCCCGGGCCGGGCAGAGCTGGTGGGCGAGCCGGACGTCCTGCTCCCGCTCGGCCGCGGGCTCGGGCTCCAGCAGGGTCACCAGCCCGTCGTCGTCGTGCTCGAAGACGTCCGGCGCGGTCAGCACGCACAGGCCCGCGCCGATGCAGCGGTCCCGGTCGGTGGAGACCCGCACCCCGGCCCCGCTCACCAGGCCACCGGCAGGCGCTCGACGCTCTGCATGGTGCCGGTGCGGCGCATCACCAGCTCCTCGGACGGCACCGCCAGCCGCAGCCCGGGCAGCCGGCGGACCAGCGTCTCGAAGGCGATCTCCAGTTGCAGCCGGGCCAGGTTCTGCCCCAGGCACTGGTGGATGCCGTAGCCGAAGGTCAGGTGCTGGCGGCTGGCCCGGGCCAGGTCGACCTCGTACGGCTCGGCGTGCACCCGGTCGTCCCGGTTGGTCATGGTGGAGGAGACCACCAGGCCGTCCCCGGCCTTCAGCACCAGTCCGTCGATCTCGATGTCGTCGGTGATCCAGCGCACCCCGGCGAAGTCCGTCACCGCGGTGATCCGCAGCAGTTCCTCGATCGCGATGGCGGCCGGCACCACGCCGTCGCGCAGCGCCGCCAGTTGCTCCGGGTGCTCCAGCAGGGCCAGCACGCTGATCGGGATCATCGAGGAGGTGGTCTCCAGGCCCGCGATCAGCAGCACCATGGCCAGCTGCACCACCTCGTCGTGGGTCAGCTCGCCGCTCTCCACGTGGGCCACCAGCCGGCCGACCAGGTTCTCGTCCGGCTTGCGCTCCTGGGCCGTCACCAACCGGTCCAGGTAGCGGACGAGTTCGGCGGCGGAGGCCTCGGTGTGCTCCGGGTCCCGGCCCTGCATGACGCCGGCGGTGGCGGTCTGGAAGAAGGCGTGGTCCTCGTACGGGATGCCCAGCAGCGCCGACATGACGAGCGAGGGGATGGGCGCCGCGAAGTGCTCCACCAGGTCGGCGGGGGAGCCGAGTTCCTCGATCCGGTCGATCAGTCCGTTGACGATCCGCTCGATGTCGGGGCGCAGCGCCCGGGCGTGCTTGAGGCTGAACTCCGGGTTGAGCAGCCGTCGGTGGTGGTGGTGGACCGGCGGGTCCTCGCCCACCAGCACCAGCTTGCGGGCGGCCGGCGCGCCCAGGTGCGGGGCCATGGTGGGGTAGGCGTCGTAACTGCGGTCGGAGGACAGCCGCTCGTCGGCGAGCAGCCGGCGGGCCTCCGCGTAACCGGTGATCAGCCAGACGCGGCGGTCGTCCCACAGGGTGACCTGGTTGATCGGGCCCCGCGTGCTGATCTCCCGGTAGACGTCCGGTGGCTGGTAGGGGCAGGAGCGGCGCACCGGGAACGACGGTGCTTCGACGGAACTGGCGGACAACGCGGCCTCCCGGTCGGATTTCCCGGAACGGTTTTCCGGGGGGAATTCTGGTTGCTCCGGCGCATGCTAGTTCCGCACCTCGGGCGCGGGCCACGGCAGTTCCGACCGGAATCAACGGCAATTCAATGGGCGTTTGTCGCCGGTTAAGCGGCGCATTCGCCGGGCGGCGGAGATCGGTTCAGCGGCCGCGCCGGGCCGGTTTAGCGCCGTTGCCTAGCGTGATCGGTGCGCCGTTCCGCCGGCGCCGTCCCGTCCCTGTGCTGAACGGAGTTGTGGCATGGCATCGATCTCCCTCCCCGGCCCGCTGGCCCCCGTCGCGGCGGCCCTGCGGGGCCGGCTGCTGGCCTGGCTGGCGGTGCCGCCGCTCGGCCCGACCGGGCCGAACCCGCCGGTCGGCGACCCCGCCAACCTGCTCCACCTCACCGACCTCGCCGAGACCCTGATCAGCTACGAGTCCACCAACTCCGACTTCAGCGGGGCCACCCCGACGCTGGACGACCTCGCCCACGTCCGCTACGAGCTGCGCGACCAGCAGGGCGCAATGGTCGGGACGACCAAGGGCATCGGGCGGATGCTGCGCAAGGGCCCGGAGGGCAACTTCCTGGGCTACTTCTCGGAGGAGATCCGGCTGATCGACGGCAACGTCATCCGCACCGGCGGCATCGTCGACGACGCCCGGCTGACCCTCGGCGAGCAGCAGACCATCAAGGCCGTCGCGGTGGCCGGCCCGCTGCGCGGGGCGATCGGGTTCCGCCAGTTCCGGCCGGTCGAGACCCACAAGGCGTACGCCTCGGCGATCGTCCTCTACCGCTGAGCTCCTGCTGAGCACCTGCTGAGCACCTGCTGAACACCTCTGCGCCGGACCGCCGTTCGGCCCGACGCGCACTCCGACCCGACAAGCACCCCGACCCGACGTGCACTCCGACCCGGCTGGGAGCAGACCGCAGATGGACCCCGCAGAGATCCGCCTCCTGGCGGCCGGCACCGCGTTGCCGGGCCCGCCCATCGACAACGCCGCCCTGGGCCGCCGGTTCGGCATGGACGCGCTCTGGGAGCAGTGGGTGGACGCTTTCATCGGCACCCGCACCCGGCACCTCGCCCTCGACCTGGAGACCGGCGAGCAGCGCGACACCCTGGCCGACCTGGGCACCACCGCCGGCGGGCGCGCGCTCGCCGCGGCGGGCACCGACCCCGCCGACGTGGACCTCGTGGTGCTCGGCACCGCCACCCCGGACACCCTGATGCCCGCCACCGTCAACGTGATCGCCGACCGGCTCGGCATCGACGGCGTGGCCACCTACCAGTTGCAGTCCGGCTGCTCCGGCGCCGTCCAGGCGATCGACGTCGCCCGCCAACTGCTCTCCACCGGCCGGCACCGCACCGCCCTGGTGCTGGGCGGCGACGTCATCGCCAAGCACTACGACCTGACGGCCGACCTGCGCGCCGTCCCCCCGGCCGAACTGGTCAACTACGTGCTGTTCGGCGACGCCGCCGGGGCCGCCGTGCTGAGCGCCGACCCGGCCGCCGGGCCGACCGCCGTCCGGGCCTCCTTCGTCGAACTGGCCGGCCGGGGACGGGAACCCGGCCAGGTGCTGGAGTGGTTCGGCCCGGTCGACCGGCACAGCGGTCGGCCGACGGCCCGGGAGGACTACAAGGCGATCGAGGAGACCGTCCCGCTGTTCGCCGAGCAGATCCTGCACCGGCTGCTCGCCGAGGCCGGCTGGCAGGAGGGCGAGGTGACGCACCTGCTGCCGCCGCAGCTGTCCACCCGGATGACCAGCCGGATCGTCGAGCGCCTCGGGCTGAGCGGCGCCGAGGAGGTCAGCTGCGTCGGCGAGACCGCCAATACCGGGAACGCGCTGGTCTTCTTCCAGCTCGAACAGGTCCTGCCGAAGCTCTCCCCGGGTGACCGGGCCGCCGCGATCGCGGTCGAGTCCAGCAAGTGGATCAAGTCCGGGTTCGCCCTGGAACACGTCTGACCCCTCCCGGCCCCGCCCCGCCGCCGGGCCCGCCGTCACTCCGTCCGGCCCCGCCACACCTCGAACCATCGAAGGGCAGAGCACGCATGTCGAACGACGAGAAGCTCCGCGACTACCTCAAGCGGGTCAGCGCCAGCCTCCAGGACACCCGCCTGCGACTGGAAGAGGCCGAGGCCAGGTCCACGGAGCCGATCGCCGTCGTCGGGATGGCGTGCCGCTACCCGGGCGGGGTGGGCTCGCCGGAGGAGCTGTGGCGGCTGGTCGCCGAGGGCCGGGACGCGATCTCGGAGTTCCCGGCCGACCGGGGCTGGGACCTGGACGCGCTGTACGACCCGGACCCGGAGCGCACCGGCACCTCCTACACCCGGCACGGCGGCTTCCTGGCCGCGGCAGCCGGCTTCGACGGCGAGTTCTTCGGCATCAGCCCCCGCGAGAGCAGCACCATCGACCCCCAGCAGCGGCTGCTGCTGGAGACCACCTGGGAGGCGCTGGAGAGCGCCGGCCTGGACCCGGCCGCGCTGCGCGGGACCCCGGTCGGCGTCTTCACCGGGATCATGTACAACGACTACGGCTCGCGGCTCAACCCGCTGCCGGCCGCCGTCGAGGGACAGGTCGGCATCGGCAGTGCGCCGAGCGTGGCCTCGGGGCGGATCGCGTACACCTACGGCTTCGAGGGTCCGGCGGTGACGGTGGACACCGCGTGCTCCTCCTCCCTGGTCGCCCTGCACCTGGCCGCGCAGGCGCTGCGCTCGGGCGAGTGCACGCTGGCGCTCGCGGGCGGGGCCACCGTGATGGCCACCCCCAACACCTTCGTCGAGTTCAGCCGCCAGCGCGGGCTGTCGCCGGACGGCCGCTGCAAGGCGTTCTCGGCGGGCGCGGACGGCACCGGCTGGGGCGAGGGGGTGGCCCTGCTGCTCCTGGAACGGCTCTCCGACGCCCGGGCGAACGGCCACCCGGTGCTGGCGGTGGTGCGCGGCTCGGCCGTCAACCAGGACGGCACCAGCAGCCAGCTCTCCGCCCCGCACGGGCCTTCGCAGGAGCGGGTGATCCGGGCGGCGCTGGCGGCGGCCGGGCTGGGCGCCGCGGATGTGGACGCGGTGGAGGCGCACGGCACGGGGACGCGGCTCGGGGATCCGATCGAGGCGCAGGCGCTGCTGGCCACCTACGGTCAGGGTCGTGACGCCGAGCGGCCGTTGTGGCTGGGTTCGGTGAAGTCCAACATCGGGCACGCCCAGGCGGCGGCCGGGGTGGCGGGCGTGATCAAGATGGTGCAGGCGCTGCGGCACGGCGTGCTGCCCGCCACCCTGCACGTCGACGAGCCGACCGGGGAGGTGGACTGGTCCGTCGGCGGGGTGGAGCTGCTGCGCTCGCCGGTGGACTGGGCGCCGGGCGAGCGGCCGCGCCGGGCGGGGGTCTCCGCCTTCGGGATCAGCGGCACCAACGCGCACGTGATCCTGGAGGAGGCCCCGGCCGCCACCGGGCCTCAGGCGGAGCCGGTTCCTACGGTCGCCCCGGTGCTGCTCTCGGCGCGCTCGGAGACGGCGTTGGGCGCGGCGGCCGAGCGGCTCGCGGACTGGCTGGAGCACGGCGAGGGCGCGCAGGCCGGGCTCGCGGAGGTCGCGGCCTGGACACTCACCCGCAGTGCCCGGCACCGCTTCGGGGCCGCCGTGGCCTCGCCGGACCGGGCTGAACTGATCGGCGGACTGCGGGCGTTGGCCGGGCGGTCGGCACACCCGGCGGTGGTGTCGGGTCGGGTGGCGTCCTCGCCGGGTCGGGTGGCGCTGGTGTTCCCAGGTCAGGGTTCGCAGTGGGTGGGGATGGGGGTGGCGCTGGCCGCGTCGTCTCCGGTGTTCGCCGCGTTGCTGGCCGACGCCGGCCGGGCGCTGGAGCCTTATGTGGATTGGGAGTTGGCGGAGGCGTTGCGGGATCCGGTCCTGTTGGAGCGGGTGGACGTGGTGCAGCCGGTGCTGTGGGCGGTGATGGTCTCGCTGGCGGGGCTGTGGCGCTCGTACGGGTTGCCGGTGGACGCGGTGGTGGGGCACTCGCAGGGCGAGATCGCGGCGGCGGCGGTGTCGGGGGCGTTGAGCCTGGAGGATGCTGCGGCCGTGGTGGCCCTGCGCAGCAAGGCGATTCGGGCGGTGGCGGGTGACGGTGGGATGGCATCGGTGCCGCTGCCGGTGGCGGAGGTGGAGTCCCTGATCGCCCGCTGGGAGGGTGCGTTGGAGGTCGCGGCGGTCAACGGGCCGTCCTCGACGGTGGTTTCCGGGACCGCGACGGCGATCGGCGAACTCGTGACCTGGGGTGAACAGCAGGAGGTACGGGTACGGCGCGTCCCGGTGGACTACGCCTCGCACTCCGCCCAGGTCGAACCCCTTGAGGCCGAACTCCTCGACCTGCTGGCACACATCAACCCCCAGCCCGCCGACATCCCGTTCTACTCCACCGTCACGGGAACCCTGTTGGACACCAGCGCCCTTGACGCCGGGTACTGGTTCCGCAACCTGCGCAGCCGGGTCCGCTTCGAGGACACCGTCCGCGCCCTGGCCGAGGACGGCTTCACCACCTTCGTGGAGGCCAGCGCCCACCCGGTGCTGACCGTCGGCATCCAGGAAACCCTGGCCGAACACCCGGACGCCCCGGACACCCTGGTCACCGGCAGCCTGCGCCGCAACCGCGAGGACGACCAACCGCTGCTCCAGGCCCTGGCCGCCGTCGAACTCCACGGCCACCGCCTCGACTGGCCCCTCACCACCCCCACCACCCCACCCGGCCTCCCCACCTACCCCTTCCAGCACCGTCGCCACTGGCTCGACGCCCCCACTCACGCGGGCGGCCCGGACGCGTCCGCCCACCCCCTGCTCGGCGCGAGTGTCGAACGCGCCGACGACGGCGGGCTGGTCCTCACCGGCCGCCTCTCCCCGCGCAGCCACCCCTGGTCGGCCGAGCACACCGTCGCCGGGACGGTCCTGTTCCCGGGGACGGGCTTCGCCGAACTCGCCCTGGCCGCCGCCGAGTCGGCAGGCTCCTCCGGCGTGGACGAACTCGTCCTGCTGGCGCCGCTGACCCTCGGCGGGGCGGTGCTCGACCTCCAGGTCCTCGTCCCGGCCGCCGACCGGGACGGCCACCGGACCTTCGACGTCTACTCCCGCCCCGAGCACGGCGGCGCGGGCGACTGGACCCACCACGCGACCGGCACCCTGGCCGCCGAGCCGGCCGAACCGGCCACCCCCATCGAGGACTTCCCCACCGAGGACTTCCCCGCCGACTGGCCCCCGGCCGAGGCCGTCCCCCTCGAACTCGCCACCGCCGCAGCGCGGTTCGCCGCCGCCGAGGTCGGCTACGGCCCGACCTACCAGGGCCTGCGCGCCGCCTGGCAGCACGGCGACGTGCTCTACGCGACCGTCGAACTCCCCGAGCCCGCGCACCCCGACGCCGCCCGCTACGGCATCCACCCCGCCCTGCTGGACGCCGCCTTCCAGGCCGAGGCGGCGGCCGACGGCCCGGACCGCCCCGCCGAACTGCGGCTGCCGTTCGCCTGGAACGGCCTCGGCCTGCACGCGGTCGGCGCCACCGCGCTGCGGGTGCGGCTGGACCGCCTGGACCAGGACACCCTCCGCCTCCGGGCCGTCGACCCCGAGGGCGCCCCCGTCCTCACCGTCGACACCCTGGTGCTGCGCCCGGTCGCCGTCGACCGGCTGACCGCCCCCGCCCCCCGGGGCCCGGCCCGGCCCACCCGCACCCCGGCCCGCCGGGCCGCCGGGCGTACAGCGGGGGAGGGCAGTGCCGTCGAGCGCCTCCGCCGACTGTCCGGCGCCGAGCTGGAGCGGCAGCTGCGCGAGCTGGTGCGCGGCGAGGTCGCCGCCGTCCTCGGCTACGCCACCCCCGCCGAACTCGACCCCGACCGGGCCTTCCGCGACCTCGGCTTCGAGTCCCTCACGGCCGTCCAACTGCGCGACCGGATCGCCGCCGCCACCGGACTCAAGCTGCCGCCGACCCTGGTGTTCAACCACCCCAGCCCGCGCGCCCTCGCCGAGCACCTCGGCGACCTGCTGCGCCGCAGCGGCAGCGCACCGGCCACCGCGCCCGCCCGTACCCGGGCCGCTGCCGACGAACCGCTCGCGATCATCGGGATGGCGTGCCGCTACCCGGGCGGGGTGGGCTCGCCGGAGGAGCTGTGGCGGCTGGTCGCCGAGGGCCGGGAGACGGTCTCGGAGTTCCCGGCCGACCGGGGCTGGGACCTGGACGCGCTGTACGACCCGGACCCGGAGCGCACCGGCACCTCCTACACCCGGCACGGCGGCTTCCTGACCGGCGCGGCCGACTTCGACCCGGCGTTCTTCGGCATCAACCCGCGCGAGGCCGTCGCGATGGACCCGCAACAGCGGCTGCTGCTGGAAACCTCCTGGGAGGCGCTGGAGAGCGCCGGCCTGGACCCGGCCGCGCTGCGCGGGACCCCGGTCGGCGTCTTCACCGGCCTGATCTACACCGAGTACGGCGGCCGGGTGCGCGGCTCCGCCCCCGAGGCGGAGGGCTACCTCGGCACCGGCAGCGCGGGCAGCGTGGCCTCGGGGCGGATCGCGTACACCTACGGCTTCGAGGGTCCGGCGGTGACGGTGGACACCGCGTGCTCCTCCTCCCTGGTCGCCCTGCACCTCGCGGGCCAGGCGCTGCGCTCCGGCGAGTGCAGCCTCGCCCTGGTCGGCGGCGCCACCGTGATGTCCACCCCGGACACCCTGATCGAGTTCAGCCGCCAGCGCGGCCTCTCGCCGGACGGCCGCTGCCGGGCCTTCGCGGCCGCCGCCGACGGCACCGGCTTCTCCGAGGGCGTCGGGCTGCTGCTGGTCGAACGGCTCTCCGACGCCCGGGCGAACGGCCACCCGGTGCTGGCGGTGGTGCGCGGCACCGCCGTCAACCAGGACGGTGCCTCGAACGGCCTGACCGCCCCGCACGGGCCTTCGCAGGAGCGGGTGATCCGGGCGGCGCTGGCGGCGGCCGGGCTGGGCGCGGCGGATGTGGACGCGGTGGAGGCGCACGGCACGGGGACGCGGCTCGGGGATCCGATCGAGGCGCAGGCGCTGCTGGCCACCTACGGTCAGGACCGGCCCGCCGAGCGGCCCTTGTGGCTGGGGTCGGTGAAGTCCAACATCGGGCACGCCCAGGCGGCGGCCGGGGTGGCGGGCGTGATCAAGATGGTGCAGGCACTGCGGCACGGGGTGCTGCCGAGCACCTTGCACATCGACGAGCCGACCGGCGCCGTCGAATGGGGGAGCGGTGCGGTCGAGCTGCTGCGCTCGCCGGTGGACTGGGCGCCGGGCGAGCGGCCGCGTCGGGCGGGGGTCTCCGCCTTCGGGATGAGCGGCACCAACGCGCACGTGATCCTGGAGGAGTCCCCGGCGGCCACCGGGCCTCAGGTGGAGCCGGTTCCTGCGGTCGCCCCGGTGCTGCTCTCGGCGCGCTCGGAGACGGCGTTGGGCGCGGCGGCCGAGCGGCTGGCGGACTGGCTGGAGGGCCCGGGTGCCCGGGTCGGCCTGTCCGAGGTCGCGGCCTGGACACTGACCCGCGTCGCCCGGCACGGGTACGGCGCCGCCGTCGCCTCGGGCGAGCGCGCCGAGGTGGTGGCCGCACTCCGTGCGCTGACCGACCATCCGGCGGTGGTGTCGGGTCGGGTGGCGTCCTCGCCGGGTCGAGTGGTGCTGGTGTTCCCGGGGCAGGGTTCGCAGTGGGTGGGAATGGGGGTGGCGCTGGCCGAGTCGTCTCCGGTGTTCGCCGCGTTGCTGGCCGACGCCGGCCGGGCCCTGGAGCCCTATGTGGAGTGGGAGTTGGGGCAGGCGCTGCGGGATCCGGTCCTGTTGGAGCGGGTGGACGTGGTGCAGCCGGTGCTGTGGGCGGTGATGGTGTCGCTGGCGGGGCTGTGGCGCTCGTACGGGCTGCCGGTGGACGCGGTGGTGGGGCACTCGCAGGGGGAGATCGCGGCGGCTGCGGTCTCCGGGGCGTTGAGTCTGGAGGACGCTGCGGCCGTGGTGGCCCTGCGCAGTAAGGCGATTCGGGTGGTGGCGGGTGACGGCGGGATGGCGTCGGTGCCGCTGCCGGTGGCGGAGGTGGAGTCCCTGATCGCCCGCTGGGACGGTGCGTTGGAGGTCGCGGCGGTCAACGGGCCTTCCTCGACGGTGGTTTCCGGGACCGCGACGGCGATCGGCGAGCTGGTGACCTGGGGCGAGGAGCAGGACGTACGGGTGCGGAAGGTTCCGGTGGACTACGCCTCGCACTCCTCCCAGGTCGATCCCCTGCGCACCGAACTCCTCGACCTGCTGGCACACATCAGCCCCCAGCCGTCGGAGATCCCGTTCTACTCGACCGTCACGGCCGGGCCGCTGGACACTGCGGAGCTGGACGCCGGGTACTGGTTCCGCAACCTGCGCAGCCGAGTGCGCTTCGAGGACACCGTCCGTGCCCTGGCCGCCGAGGGCTTCACGACCTTCGTGGAGGCCAGCGCCCACCCGGTGCTGACCGTCGGCATCCAGGAAACCCTGACGGAACAGCCGGAGGCCCTGATCACCGGCACCCTGCGCCGCAACCGCGAGGACGATCAGCCGCTGCTCCAGGCCCTGGCCGCCGTCGAACTCCACGGCCACCGCCTCAGCTGGCCCCTCACCACCCCCACCACCCCGCCCGGCCTCCCCACCTACCCCTTCCAGCACGAGCACTACTGGCTCGACCCCGCCCCGGACATCAGCGACCCGGGCCACCTCGGCCTCCAGAGCGCCGACCACCCACTGCTGGGCGCCACCACCGACCTGCCGGACGGCACCGCGCTCTACACCAGCCGAATCTCCACCGGCACCCACGCCTGGCTGCTCGACCACGCCGTCACCGGCACCCCGCTGCTGCCCGCGACCGCGCTGGTCGAACTCGCCCTGCACGCCGGCCACCGCGCCGCCGTCCCGGCCCTGGCCGAACTGACCCTGGAGGCACCGCTGTTGCTCGACGACGGCGCCGTGCACCTGCAGACCACCGTCCAACCGCCGGACACCGACGGCGCCCGTGCGCTCGCCGTCCACTCCCGCCCGGCGGCCGCCGGCCCGCAGGAGCCGTGGACCAGGCACGCCACCGCCCTGCTCCTCCCGGACCGCCCGTCCGCCGCCGCCCCCGCGGACCGGCCCGAGGACCGGCCCGCGGCCTGGCCCCCGCCCGGCGCCACCCCCGTGGACCCGGCCGACCTCTACCCCGGCCTCGCCGACCGCGGCTACGACTACGGCCCGGCCTTCCAGGGCGTCCGCGCCCTGTGGCGCGCCGGTGACGCCGTCTACGCGACCGTCGAACTCCCCGAGCCCGCGCACCCGGACGCCGCCCGCTACGGCATCCACCCCGCCCTGCTGGACGCCGCCCTGCACCCGCTCGCCGCCGGCCTCACCGCCCCCGCGGACGGCACTCGCGAGGAGAGCGACCCCGAGGACGCCGACCGGGGAACGGCACTCCCCTTCGCCTGGACCGGCGTCACCCTCGCCGCCACGGCCGCCACCACCCTGCGGGTCCGGCTGACCCGGCACGGCGCCGACTCGGTCGCGCTGACCGCCACCGACCCGCTCGGCGGGCCGGTGCTCACCGCCGAGCGGATCGCCCTGCGCCCGCTCGCCCCGGGCGCCCTCGCCGCCGCCCGGCCGGTCGGGCGGGCCGACGGCCTGTACCACCTGGACTGGGCGCCCGTGCCCCCGTCGGCGGCCGTCCCCGCCGACCGGGCGGTGGTCGAACTGCCCGAGCACCACCTCTCCGCCGACCCCACCGACCCCACCGACCCGGCAGAACTCCCCGACCCCGCAAGCCTGTTCACCACCGACCCGCCCGCCCTCGCCGTCCTCCCACTCACCCTCCCCGAGCCGACGGCCCCGAACCCGAACCAGGACCAGGACCAGGACCCCGCCGCCGCCACCGCCACCCTGCTCGGCTTCGTCCAGCGCTGGCTCGCCCAGGACCACCTGGCCGACACCCGGCTCGCCGTGCTGACCCGCGACGCCCAGCACACCGGCCCCGCCGACCGCCCGGTCCGGCCGGTCGCGGCCGCCCTCTGGGGCCTGCTGCGCAGCGCCCAGACCGAGCACCCCGGCCGGTTCCGCCTGCTGGACACCGACGGGCACCCCGACTCCCGGGCGGCGCTGGGCACCGCCCTCGCCCGGGACGAGCCCCAACTCGCCCTGCGCCGGGGCGCGCTGCTCGCCCCGGCGGTCGTCCCGCTGCCCGCCCGGCCCGAGCTCACCGCCCCCGGGGACGGCCCCTGGCGGCTCGCCCCCACCGGGGACACCCTGGACGCGCTGGCCCTGCTCCCCGCCCCGGACGCCGCCCGCCCGCTCGCCCCCGGCGAGGTGCGGATCGCCGTACGGGCCGCCGGACTGAACTTCCGTGACGTGCTGATCACCCTCGGCGTCTACCCGGACCGCGCCCTGCTCGGCACCGAGGCGGCCGGCGTGGTCACCGAGGTCGGCCCGGGCGTGACCGGCCTGGCGCCCGGCGACCGGGTCACCGGCCTGGTGTCCGGGGGCATCGGCCCGGTCGCGGTCACCGACCACCGGCTGCTGGCCCGCGTCCCGGCCGGCTGGAGTTTCGCCCAGGCCGCCGCCGTCCCCGCCGCCTACCTGACCGCCCACTACGCCCTGGTCGACCTGGCCGGGCTCCGCGCGGGCGAGCGGCTGCTGGTGCACTCGGCGGCCGGCGGCGTCGGCATCGCCGCCGTCCAGCTCGCCGCCCACCTGGGCGCCGAGGTGTACGGGACAGCCGGGCCCGGCAAGTGGGACACCCTGGCGGCGCTGGGCGTCGACCCGGCCCGCACCGCCTCCTCCCGCACCCTCGACTTCGAGGGGCTCTTCCTCGCCGGGACGGACGGCGCCGGGGTGGACGTGGTGCTGAACTCCTTCACCGGGGACTTCGTCGACGCCTCGCTGCGGCTGCTGCCGCGCGGCGGCCGCTTCGTCGAGATGGGCAAGGCCGACCTGCGCGACGCCGACCGGATCGCCGAGCAGTACCCGGGCGTGCGCTACCGCTCCTTCGACCTGCTGGAGGCCGGTCCGCAGCGGATCGGCGAGCTGCTGACCGAGCTGCTGGCGCTGTTCGAGCGCGGGGTGCTGACCCTGCCGCCGATCACCGCCTGGCCGGTCGCCCGGGCCGGGGAGGCGCTGCGCCACCTCGGCCAGGCCCGGCACACCGGCAAGGTCGTGGTGACCGTCCCCGCGCCGCTCGACCCGGCCGGCACCGTGCTGGTCACCGGTGGCACCGGCACCCTCGGCGCGCTGACGGCCCGGCACCTGGTGACCGAGCACGGCGCCCGGCACCTGCTGCTGGCGGGCCGGCGCGGCCCCGAGGCGGCGGGCGCCGCTGAACTGGCCGCCGAACTCGGTGGCCTCGGCGCCGAGGTGACCGTCGCCGCGGTGGACGTCGCCGACCGGGCGGCGCTGGCCGCGCTGCTCGACTCCGTCCCCGCCGAGCACCCGCTGACGCTGGTGGTGCACGCCGCCGGCGCCCTCGCGGACGGCGTTCTGGAGGCCCTCGACCCGGCCGCGCTGGAGGCCGTGTTGGCCCCCAAGGCCCGGGCCGCCCGCCACCTGGACGAGCTGACCCGGCACGCCGACCTCGCCGACCTGGTGCTGTTCTCCTCCGTCTCCGGGGTGCTCGGGGGCGGCGGACAGGCCAACTACGCGGCGGCCAACGCCTACCTGGACGGCCTCGCGCACCGCCGCGCCGCCGAGGGCCTGCCCGCGACCTCGCTCGCCTGGGGCCTGTGGCAGCGGGCCAGCGGACTGACCGGCCGGCTCACCGACGGCGACCGGGCCCGACTGGCCCGGGGCGGCCTGGTGCCGCTCACCGACCGGGAGGGCCTCACCCTGCTGGACGCGGCCCGCGCCACCGGCCGGGCGGCCGTCGTCACCACCCGCTTCGACCTGCGGGCGGGCCGGGCCGCCGGGACCGTACCCGCGCTGCTGCGCTCGCTGGCGGGCGCCCCCGCCCGGCGCAGCGCCGCCGGCGCGCCCGCCGCCGGAGGCCCGGCCCCGCTGTCGGACCGGCTCGCCGGCCTGGACCCGGCCGGGCGGGCCGAGGCCCTGCTCGACCTGGTGCTCGGCCAGGCCGCCGCCGTCCTGGGCCACGGCGGGGCCGGAACCGTCGCCGCCGACCAGGCCTTCAAGGAGATCGGCTTCGACTCGCTCACCGCCGTCGAACTGCGCAACCGCCTGGGGGCGGCCACCGGCCTGCGGCTGGCCCCGACCACGGTGTTCGACCATCCGACCCCGGCGGCGCTGGCCGCCCACCTGCACCGGGCCCTGGCCCCCGAGGACGAGGCCGCGCCGGACCCGTTCCTGCGCGAGCTCGACCGGCTGGAGTCCCTGCTGCCCGCGCTGGCCGCCGCGGACGGCGTCCGGGGAGCGGTCGGCCGGAGGCTGCGCGAGCTGCTCTGGCGCCTGGACGACACCCCGGCCGAAGGCGACGGCGAGGGCGAGCGCGCCGAGGACCTCGCGACGGCCAGCGACGAGGAACTGTTCGCCGCGCTCGACGACGAACTCAACCATCCCGGAACGGAGGTCTGAGATGCCCGGGACGACCGAACCCGCCGCCACCTCCGGCGGCGCCCCCACCGCCACCCCCGGCGGCACCGAGGAACGGCTGCGCGACTACCTGCGCCGCGCGACCGCCGACCTGCGCCAGGCCAGGCGCCGGATCGAGGCCCTGGAGGAGCGCGCGCACGAGCCGGTCGCGATCGTCGGCATGGCCTGCCGGCTGCCCGGCGGCGTGCGCACCCCCGAGGACCTGTGGCGGCTGCTCGCCGAACGCCGGGACGCCATCGGCGACTTCCCCGCCGACCGCGGCTGGGACCTCGACGCGCTGTTCGACGAGGACCCGGCCACCCCCGGCACCTCCTACGCCCGCCAGGGCGGCTTCCTGGACGGCGCCGGCGAGTTCGACGCCGCCTTCTTCGGCCTCGGCCCGCGCGAGGCGCTCGCCATGGACCCCCAGCAGCGGCTGCTGCTGGAGACCGCCTGGCGGACCTTCGAGTCCGCCGCCCTCGACCCGGCCGCCCTGCGCGGCAGCCGGACCGGCGTGTACGTCGGCATGATCGGCCAGGACTACGCCCCGCGCCCGCACGAGGTGGCCGGCGAACTCGACGGCCACTTCATGACCGGCAACGCCGGGTCCGTCGCCTCCGGCCGGCTCGCCTACCACTTCGGCCTGCACGGACCGGCCCTGACCGTCGACACCGCCTGCTCCTCCTCGCTGGTGGCGCTGCACCTGGCGGCCCGCTCGCTGCGCTCGCGCGAGAGCGACCTCGCCCTGGCCGGCGGGGCCTGCGTGCTGGCCCACCCGAGGGTGTTCCTGGAGTTCAGCCGCCAGCGCGGGCTGGCCCCGGACGGGCGGTGCAAGGCCTTCGCGGCGGGCGCCGACGGCACCGGGCTCGCCGAGGGCGTCGGCCTGCTGCTCCTGGAGCGCCTCTCCGACGCCCGTGCCAACGGCCACCGGGTGCTGGCCGTGCTGCGCGGTTCGGCCGTCAACCAGGACGGCCCGAGCAACGGGCTCACCGCCCCCAGCGGGCCGGCCCAGGAGGCCGTCGTCCGGGAGGCGCTGGCCGACGCCCGGCTCACCCCCGACCAGGTCGACGCGGTCGAGGCGCACGGCACCGGCACCACGCTCGGCGACCCGATCGAGGCCCGCGCCCTGCTCGCGGTGTACGGCCGCGCCGAGCGCGAACGCCCGCTGCGGCTCGGCTCGTTGAAGTCCAACATCGGTCACACCCAGGCCGCCGCCGGAGCCGCCGGGGTGATCAAGCTGATCCTCTCCCTGCGGCACGACACCCTGCCCGCCAGCCTCCACCTGGACACGCCCACCCCGCACGTCGACTGGTCGGAAGGCGCCGTCGAACTGCTCGCCGAGGCCGCGCCCTGGCCGCGCGGGGAGCGCCCGCGCCGGGCCGCCGTGTCCTCCTTCGGGATCAGCGGCACCAACGCCCACCTGATCCTGGAGGAGGCCCCCGAGCCGCCGCCCGCCGAACCCGGTCCCGAACCCGGCGCCGGCCCCGCCGACCGGCCCTGGCTGCTCACCGCCCGCACCCCCGAGGCGCTGCGCGACCACGCGCTGGCGCTGGCCGCGCACGCCGAGGCCGGCGCCGTGGACGGCATCGGGAACGGCGCCGCGGACCGTGCCCGGGACACCGCCCACTGGCTCGGCCACGGCCGGGCGCGGTTCCCGCACCGGGCCGCCGTGCTGACCGACCGCCCGGCGGAGATCGCCCCGGCCCTGCGCGCCCTGGCGGCCGGCCGCACCCACCCCGCCCTGGTGCGCGGCACCGCCGTCGCCGCCCCCAGGGCCGCCTGGACCTTCACCGGCCAGGGCTCCCAGCAGCCCGGCATGGGGCGTGAACTCCACGCCGAGCAGCAGGAGTTCGCCAAGGCGCTGGACGAGGTGTGCGACGCCCTCGACCCCCACCTGGACCGCCCGCTGCGGGACGTGATGTTCGCCGAACCGGGCTCCGCCGCCTCCGCACTGCTGGACCGCACCCGGTACACCCAGCCGGCCCTGTTCGCCCACCAGACCGCGCTGGCCCGGCTGCTGGGCACCCGGCTGCCCCCGCCGGTCGCGGTGCTCGGCCACTCGATCGGCGAGCTGTCCGCCGCTCACCTGGCCGGGGTGTTCGACCTGGAGTCGGCGGCCGCGCTGGTCGCCGCCCGGGCCCGGCTGATGGACGAACTGCCCGCCGGCGCGGGCGCGATGCTCTCCGTCCAGGCCCCCGAGGAGCGGCTCACCGCACTGCTCGCACCGTACGGGCAGGCGCTCGGCCTGGCCGCCGTCAACGGACCGGCCTCCACGGTGGTCTCCGGCGACGCCGACGCGATCGCCCGGCTCGACCGCGAGCTCACCGGCCTCGGCCTGCGCACCCGCCGGCTGCGGGTCTCGCACGCCTTCCACTCCGCCCAGCTGGACCCGGTGCTGGAACGCTTCCACGCCGAGGCGCGGCGGATCGGCTACCGCGCCCCGAGCCTGCCGGTGATCAGCAACCTCACCGGCGAGACCGCCGACCCCGAGCGGATCGCGAGCCCCCGCTACTGGACCGAGCAGATCCGCGCCACCGTCCGCTTCGAGCAGGGCGTGCGCACCCTGCGCGAGCGGTACGGCGTCACCGCCTACCTGGAACTCGGCCCGCACAGCACGCTCGCCGCGCTGACCGCCGCGATCCACCCGGAGGCCGTCCAACTGCCCGTGCAGCTGCGCGAACGGCCCCCGTCGAGGGCGCTCGCCGCCGCGCTGGCCGGGGCCGAGGTGCACGGGCTGCCGGTCGGCGGGCCGAGCGGGCCGGCGCCCGCCGCCGACCCCGACACCGTGCCCGGCCACCCCTTCGCCCCGACGGTCCACTGGCTGGCCACCCCCGGCCCCTCCGGCGCCGGCCGCGAACCCGCGCCGCTGCCCGGGGCCACCACCGCGGAACGGGAGCCCGCCGAGGACCCGGCCGCCCTGCTGCGGCGCTGGGCGGACGCCGGGCCCGGGCACCGCACCGCCCTGCTGCTCGCCCTGGTCAGGGAACAGGCCGCCGAGGCCCTCGGCTACGCCGACCCGGCCCGGATCGGCGAGCGGGAGCGCTTCCAGGACCTCGGCTTCTCCTCCTTCACCGTCCTGGACCTGCGCAACCGGCTCGTCGCCGCGACCGGGCTCGCGCTCCCCCCGGTGGTCGCCTTCGACCACCCCACGCCGGTCGAACTGACCGCCCACCTCGACCACCTGCTGGCCGAGTCCGTCCTGCCCGCCGCCTGAGGCACCGAGCCCGTCCACCCCCCACCGAACGACCAAGCCCGCCGAACCTTCCAGAGGAGCGAACCCCGGTCATGCGCGTCGGAATCACCTACCTCAGCATCTCCCCGTCGGTCGACCGGTCGTCCGCCCGGCAGAAGTACCTGGACTTCGCCCGGCAGGTCGAATGGGCCAACGACCGGGGCTTCTCCGGCATCTGGATCACCGAGCACCACTTCTCCGGCTACAGCCTCAGCTCCTCCCCGCTGCTGCTGCTCGGCCAGGCCGCCGCGCTCGCCCCCGACCTGCGGATCGGCACCGGCATCCTGGTGCTGCCGCTGTGGGACCCGGTCCGCCTGGTCGCCGACGTCAACACCCTGGACCAGCTGTCCGGCGGCCGCCTGGACCTCGGCATCGGCCGCGGCTACCAGCCGCACGAGTTCCTCGGCTTCGGCCGCGACCTCGACCGGAGCCGGGCCGCCTTCGAGGAGTCCGCCGACCTGGTGCTGCGGCTGCTCACCGAGACCGAGGTCACCCACAAGGGCGAGCTCCACCGGATCGACGCCCCGGTGACCGTCCTGCCGCCCTCCCACCAGGCCCCGCACCCGCCGGTGTGGGCCGCCGCGGTGTCGCCCGAGTCCACCCGCTTCGCCGTCCGGCGCGGCTTCCACCTGCTCGGCCTCGCCCTGTCGACCCCGGCCGAACTCGCGGCCCAGTGGCGGACGGTGGCCACCCTGGCGGCCGAGGAGGGGGTCGCGGCGGAGGGCCTGGAGTACGCCGTCAACCGCTTCGTCCACGTCGGCACCGACCCGGCCGGGCGCCGGGCCGCGGCCCGCGAGGTCGCCCGGCAGATCCAGACCTCCCGCGCCCTGGCCGAGGGCGCCTACCCGACCGGGGGCCGGCCACCGGTCCCGGCCGCCGTCGACCCGGCCGACGAGGAACTCGCCTACCAGCGGCTGCTGGCCGGCTCGCCCGAGCAGATCGTCGAGCAGATCGCCGAACTCGCCGCCGCCGGCGTCACCCGGGTCAACGCCGCCTTCGAGTACGGCACCCTGCCCGCAGAGACGGCCTTCGCCGCGCTGCGCACCTTCGCCGCCGAGGTGCTCCCGGCCCTGCGGGAGCTGCCCGTACGGCTCTGAACCCCCGCCCCGCAGCCGAGGCGGGGGCGGGGGTGAAGAACTCGACCATCCGGTCGAGCCCGTGCTCGCCGAACATA
>NZ_JBHYGR010000093.1:0-29094 GCF_042738155.1 Kitasatospora sp. NPDC059088
AGTACGTCCAGTACGAGGCCGACTCGGGCGCACGCCCAGCCGGGCGCCCAACGCCGCGCGCTGATCTGCCAAGATCCGCCGGACAGGCCCTAGGCTCCTCCCCATGCATGACGTACAGCCCCTGGTCGTAGCCGTCGACGGACTGGCGGATCGTTTCCGCTCGCTGCCGCAGAGCAAGTTGCTGGGCGCCGTGCCCGGGCACGCCTCGCGGGCGGCGGCCGTGCTGGCGCTGGCCCGGCGGCTGGCCGCGCTGGCGCTGGCCGTGGAGGGCGGGCCGGAGCGGGAGTTCCCGGACGCCGGGGCCTTCGCGGCGGGGGACCAGCTGGCCGTCGCCGGGCACGACCTGGCGGCCGCGCTCGCGGCGCTGCCGGAGGGGGCCGTGGTGGCGCTGCCGGACGGGCCGGTGGCGGTGGACGAGCTGCTGGCCGGGGCGGTGGCCGCGGTGCGGGAGACGGCCTCGCTCTGCGGCTGAGCCACCTGGCCCGCCGGGAGCCGGACACGCCGAAGGCCGCCCGGGTCGGTAACCCCGCGACCCGGGCGGCCTTCGGTCCTGCTGCGCGACTGAGGTCCGGTCAGATGCTGGCGACCACCCGGTCGGCGAGCACGTAGACGGCTTCCTCGTCGGTGGAGAAGGTCAGCGAGTAGGAGCCGGAGAACCGCGAGCCGCCGAGCAGTCGGACGTGCTCACCGGCACGGACCGCGTCGATCAGCCGGTAGGCGGCCTCCCGGTCGCCCGGGGCCACGCACAGCGTGGTGCCGTCGGCGAAGGCGTACACGTCCAGGGTGCCGAGCGGGCCCGGGCGGACGTCGGTCAGGGCGACGGCCTCCTCGGCGAGGGCGGCGAGCCGGGTGTCGGTCCACTCCCGGGAGGGCGCCTGGCTCGGTACGAAGTCGGGGTGGGAGGGGTGGCGGCGCGGGTCGGGGGCGGCGACCGGGGCCTCCTCCACGAGCGGCTCGGCGTCCAGCAGCCCGGCCTCCAGGCCGGTGGCCAGCAGGTCGGCCTCGCGGCGGGCGCGGGCGTCCTTGGTGGGCTCGCCGGCCGGGTGGCCGGGGCGCAGCGGGGTGCCGCCCTCGGTGCCCGGCTCGGCCGGGCCGGTGCCGCCCTCGGTGATCAGGTCCTCCAGCGCGGAGCGCAGCGCCTCGCCGAACTCCGGGTCCATCGTCCCGGCGTTGTCGGCGGCGTCCTGCGGGCCGGTGGGGCGGGGGAAGAACAGCGGCCACTCGTCGGTGCCGGCCAGTGCCTCGGTGAAGGGCGCCCCGGCGAAGGGGGAGTCGAACAGCGGGGCGTCCTCGGCCGCGCGGGCCTCCTGCTCGGCCCAGAAGGCCCGGGCCTCGGTGATCTCCCGCTCGCGGTCGGCGGCCAGGGCCTCGGCGACGGCCCGGCGTATCGCGGCCTCGTCCACCGGTGCGGGCCCGGTCTGGGCCGCCGCCTGTGCGTCCAGCCGCCGGGAGATGCCCCGGAGGCGCAGCAGCACGGCGGTCGACACGGTGATCAGGATCAGCAGCAGGGTGGTGTAGACGACGCTCACGGAACGTACTCCTAGCGAGGAGCGGAACGGGGTTACGTGTCCACACTGCCCCATCCGGGGCTGTTACCGCAGTGGCGAATGTCTAATTAGTCCGGGACTTTCGCTCTTGTCCCCAAATTGTTAGGTAACACCGTTCTACGCAGTGGAGTTGATCCGCTCCGCAGTGTCGATCCCCGGGCCGGAAACGACCGGAAAGAGGGCCGGATCGACCTCTCGGTGTGATCCGGCCCTCAATTACCCACGGTCACTCCAAACGGGTGGTCCAGACCCTTCGGAGCGCGGGGGGAGCGTCAGCTGAGGCGCTCGATGACCATCGCCATGCCCTGGCCGCCGCCGACGCACATGGTCTCCAGACCGAACTGCTTGTCGTGCCACTGCAGGGAGTTGATCAGCGTGGTGGTGATCCGGGCGCCGGTCATGCCGAAGGGGTGGCCGACGGCGATGGCGCCGCCGTTGACGTTCAGCTTGTCCAGGTCGACGCCGAGGTCGCGGTAGGACGGGATGACCTGGGCCGCGAAGGCCTCGTTGATCTCGACCAGGTCGATGTCGTCGATGGTCAGGCCGGCCCGTCGGAGCGCCTGCTTGGAGGCCTCGACCGGGCCGTAGCCCATGATCTCGGGGGAGAGGGCGCTGACGCCGGTGGAGACCACCCGGGCGAGCGGGGTGATGCCGAGCTCGCGGGCCTTGGTGTCGGACATGATGACCAGCGCGGCCGCGCCGTCGTTCAGCGGGCAGCAGTTGCCGGCGGTGACGGTGCCGTCGGGGCGGAAGACCGGCTTGAGGCCGGAGACGCCCTCCAGGGTGACTCCGGCGCGCGGGCCGTCGTCGGTGCTGACCACGGTGCCGTCCGGCAGGGTGACCGGGGTGATCTCGCGCTCCCAGAAGCCGGCCCTGATGGCGGCCTCGGCGAGGTTCTGCGAGCGGACGCCGAACTCGTCCTGGTCGGCGCGGGTGATGCCCTTGAGCGCGGCCAGGTTCTCCGCGGTCTGGCCCATCGCGATGTAGGCGTCCGGCACCAGGCCGTCCGCGCGCGGGTCGTGCCACTCGCCGCCGCCCTCCTCGGCGCGCTTCTTGGTGCGGGCCTGGGCGTCGTCGAAGAGCGGGTTCATGGTGCCCGGCATGCCGTCCGAGGTGCCGTTGACGCTGCGCGACACGGTCTCGACGCCGGCCGAGATGAAGACGTCGCCCTCGCCGGCCTTGATCGCGTGCAGTGCCATCCGCGTGGTCTGCAGGGAGGAGGAGCAGTAGCGGGTGATGGTGGCGCCGGGCAGGTAGTCCATGCCCATCTGCACGGCCACGATGCGGGCCAGGTTGTGGCCCTGCTCGCCGCCCGGGAGGCCGCAGCCGAGCATCAGGTCGTCGATCTCGCGCGGGTCGAGCTGCGGGACCTTGGCCAGGGCGGCCTGGATGACGTGGGCGGTCAGGTCGTCCGGGCGGACGTCCTTGAGGGAGCCCTTGAACGCCCGGCCGATCGGCGAACGGGTGGCGCTGACGATGACGGCTTCGGGCATTGCGGGCTCCTCGCTGGGTGACGGCGGACCTGGCGGTCCGGGAGGAAAGTTACCGCTTGGTAGCTCAGTCGTCACCGGCCCCGGCGTGTGAGCTGGCCGACGTGTTGCCGGGCACCGGGCCGGGCTCCGGGGCCGCGTCCGGGCCGACCCGCAGCCGGTGGCGCAGCAGGGCCCAGCGCCGGCCCGGGCCCCCCGGGTCCACGGCCGCGACCTCGGTGCCCGCCCGGTCGGCCGCGGCCGCGGCGGCCACCGCGACCGGCAGCACCGTCTCGCCCGGCAGCACCGTCTCGCCCGGCAGTGCCGCCCCGCCGGGGCGGGCGGTGCTCGGGCGCTCCTCCTCCGGCCACAGGTCCAGCGCGGCGCAGACCGAGGGCAGCACGGCCATCGCGGCGGTGGCGTAGCCCTGGGCCGAGGGGTGGTAGCGGTCGGCGGCGAACATCTCCGGGCGGGCGGCGAACTCCGGGCCGAGCAGCGAGCCCAGCGAGACGGTGCGCCCGCCCGCCTCCACCACCGCGATGGTCTGCGCGGCGGCCAGCTGGCGGCTCAGCCGCCGGGCCACCCAGCGCAGCGGCGGGCGTACCGGCTTGATCGTCCCGAGGTCCGGGCAGGTGCCCACCACCACCTCGCAGCCGTTGGCGCGCAGCGCGGCGACGGCCTCGCCGAGCTGGCGGACGGCGAGCTGGGCCGGGCTGTGCCGGGTCACGTCGTTGGCCCCGACGATGATCACGGCGACGTCCGGGCGGTGCCGCAGGGCCCGTTCCAGCTGGCCGGAGAGGTCGGCCGAGCGGCCGCCGGAGCGGGCCACGTTGACCAGCCGCACCGGGCGCTCGGCGACCGAGGCCAGACCGGCGGCCAGCAGCGCGCCCGGGGTCTCCCGGCCGCGGGCCACGCCCAGGCCGGCGCCGGTGGAGTCGCCGAGGACGGCCAGCACGAGCGGCGGGCGCGGCGGCGCGGCGCCGTCGGCGAAGGCCTCGCCGTAGACGCCGTCGGCCTTGGGCGGGACGGTCTCCAGGACGCCGATGGCCTGGACGGCGAGTTTGCTCTCGGTCAGCAGCAGGCCCACCAGGCCCACGCCGAGCAGTCCGAGCCCGCCCCCGCCGTACGCCGCCGCGGTGGCGATCCGACGGGCCACCCGGGCCCGCGAGTCCTGTGCCCCTGGCATCCGGTGCCCCCTTCGCGTCCTCGTGCCGCCCCCTCCGGGGACACGGCCATGCCTGCACAGCGCTCTTACCCGCGCGGAGGGCGGGAGTACCGGGGGCGCGGTCGGGGGTGGGCCATTGGGGGAGCGCGGCAGCGGTGGGGGGAGTGCGGGAAGGGAGGGCTGGGGCACGTGGCACGCCCTAGGCTTTGCAGTACCGAATGCACTCGCATGCCCATAGACCGGGAGGACCCCCGTGCGGTACCACAACTCGATCATCGACCTGGTCGGCAACACGCCACTGGTCAAGCTGAACAAGGTCACCGAGGGCATCACCGCGACAGTGCTGGCCAAGGTCGAGTACTTCAACCCCGGTGGCTCGGTGAAGGACCGCATCGCGATGCGCATGATCGAGGCCGCCGAGGCCTCGGGCGCCCTCAAGCCGGGCGGCACGATCGTGGAGCCGACCTCCGGCAACACGGGCGTCGGCCTGGCGATCGTGGCCCAGCAGAAGGGCTACAAGTGCATCTTCGTCTGTCCGGACAAGGTGTCCACCGACAAGATCAACACCCTGCGCGCGTACGGCGCCGAGGTCGTGGTCTGCCCGACCGCCGTCGCCCCGGAGCACCCGGACTCCTACTACAACGTCTCCGACCGCCTGGTCCGCGAGACCCCGAACGCCTGGAAGCCGGACCAGTACTCCAACCCGGACAACCCGGCCTCGCACTACCACTCCACCGGCCCGGAGCTGTGGGAGCAGACCGAGGGGAAGATCACCCACTTCGTGGCGGGCGTCGGCACCGGCGGCACCATCTCCGGCACCGGCAACTACCTCAAGGAGGCGTCCGGCGGCAAGGTCAAGGTCGTCGGCGCGGACCCGGAGGGCTCGGTCTACTCGGGCGGCACCGGCCGTCCGTACCTGGTCGAGGGCGTCGGTGAGGACTTCTGGCCGACCGCCTACGACCGCGGCGTCGCGGACGAGATCGTCGCCGTCTCCGACAAGGACTCGTTCCAGATGACCCGCCGCCTCGCCAAGGAGGAGGGCCTGCTGGTCGGCGGCTCCTGCGGGATGGCCGTGGTGGCCGCGCTGGAGGTCGCCAAGAAGCTCGGGCCGGACGACGTCGTCGTGGTGCTGCTGCCGGACGGCGGCCGCGGCTACCTGTCGAAGATCTTCAACGACGACTGGATGGCCGACTACGGCTTCCTGCCCTCGGCCACCGACGAGGCCCACATCAGCGAGGTGCTGGTCCGCAAGGAGGGCATCGAGCAGGGCGGCGTCCCGCAGTTCGTCCACATGCACCCGAACGAGACGGTCGCCGAGGCGGTCCGGGTGCTGCGCGAGTACGGCGTCTCGCAGATGCCGGTGGTCTCCCCGGGCGCCGGGCACCCGGACATCATGGCCGGCGAGGTGATCGGCTCCGTGGTGGAGAAGCTGCTGCTGGAGGGCATCTTCGCCAAGGAGATCGAGCTGACCGACACGCTGGACAAGGTGATGTCCAAGCCGCTGCCGGTGGTCGGCTCGGGCGAGACCGTCACCAACCTGATGACCGTGCTGGAGAAGGCCGACGCGGCGGTCGTGCTGGTGGAGGGCAAGCCGCAGGGCATCGTCACCCGCCAGGACCTGCTGGGCTACCTGACCACCCGCGGCGCGCACTGACGACCGCTCACCCCGCCCCGCCCGCGGCCGGATCCGGAGGATTCGTCCACGCGCGAAGTGGTACACCGGCGTCACCTGCCCGCAGCACGTGGTTAACACGGCTCCGGCATCGTGGTGGTCAACGGCAAGACGCCGCGCGAGACGGCAGTGGTCCACCGGGAGCGGCTCCCCGGTGACCGCGGCCGGCTCCGGTCACGTCGGACGGTCCTGACCCGGCCGCCGTGTCCGCCCTCCCCGACCGTTGATTCGGAGGGAGGGGCCCCTCCGTGGGGGCGCCGTCGTCCCGACCCTGCCCGGCTCCGGCCGGTCGACAGGGTGCGGCGGCTCCCACGGGCGATCACCGCGCCGTCACGGCGCGGCTCCGCGGCTCCCGGGTGGGGGAGCCGGTCCGGAGCACGGCGGGGCCGGTCCTGTTCCGAGGGGCCGGCCCCTTCCGTGCACGCCGGGGTGTCCGTGGTCCCGTACGCTCGCTGGCATGACCAGCACTGAAACGACCGACGCCCCGCGCTACGTCAAGCTCAAGATCGAGCTCATCGCGGAGATCACCGACGAGGGCGCGCTCAAGGCCGCGGCCCTGCAGCAGGTCGCCGGGGACGAGTACCTCGACGACGAGGAGCGCGCCCAGTCCGTCGACGCCATCGAGGTGGACCCCTCGGGTTCGCTCGCCCACTTCATCGACCCGGTCGCGCTGCTCGGCGACGTCCCGGGCGTGGAGCTCGCCTCGGCGACCTGGGAGTCGGCGCAGACCGAGTTCGACCCCGAGAACGAGGAGTGGGACGAGTACTCCGTGGAGGAGTCCGCCGAGTAACGGCCGTTCGCGCCGTCACCACCCCTGAACACCCGGTCCGCCCCCGGCGGACCGGGTGTTTTGTCCATGCTCAGCGGGAAGTTGGGTCATCTCATACGATCGCTTACCCTTCGATGGTGGAACCGTGAGCGGCCGGATTGCGTTTCTGTATCCGTAATTGCCCGGGATGATCAGCAGGGAGACGCGACGTGACGGCACGGGACGGTCAGGGGCGGGTGGCCGGAGTCAACTGGAGCCGACGCGGAGTGCTCGCGGGCCTGATCGGCGCGCCGGTCCTGCTGCTCGCGGCCTGCAACGACAACAGCGGCGGCGGCGGTGGTGGCAACGGCGGCTCCGGCAACGGCGGCGGCACCCCGGGTTCCGGCGGCGGCAGCAGCGCGCCGAAGACCTCGACGGCCGTGATCACCGTCACCCCCGCGGACGGCACCACCGGCGCGAGTTTCAGCGAGCCGGTCAAGGTCACCGTCGCGGGCGGCACCCTGACCAACGTCAAGGTCACCGACTCCACCGGCAAGGAGCTGGCCGGCCAGCTCTCCAGCGACAACACCAGCTGGACCTCGGCCGCGGCCCCGGCCAGCGGTACCAAGTACGCCGTGACCGCCAGCGGCGTCGACAAGGACAAGCTGGAGGCGGACGCCAACGCCAGCTTCACCACGGCGACCCCGGCCAACACCTTCGTCGGCTACTTCACCCCCGAGGACGGCTCGACGGTCGGCGTCGGCATGCCGGTCTCGATCAACTTCAGCAAGCCGATCACGGACAAGAAGGCCGTCCAGTCGGCGATCACCGTGATAGCGGAGCCGGGCGTCGAGATCGTCGGGCACTGGTTCTCCAGCACCCGCCTCGACTTCCGGCCGCAGGAGTACTGGGCCAAGGGCACCAAGGTCACCCTCAAGCTCCGGCTCAAGGACGTCGAGGGCGCGAAGGGCGTCTACGGCACCCAGTCCAAGGACGTCGCCTTCACCATCGGCCGGGCCCAGACCAGCGTCGCCGACCTCGCCACCAAGAAGCTCACCGTCACCACGGACGGCCAGGTCAGCGCCGTCTACAAGATCTCCGGCGGCTCCTCCGAGCACACCACCTGGGGCGGCAAGATGGTGATCTCCGAGCAGTTCACCCAGACCCGGATGAACTCGCAGACCGTCAACCTGGGCAGCGAGTACGACATCGCCGACGTGCCGCACGCCCAGCGCCTCACCACCTCGGGCACCTTCATCCACGGCAACTACTGGTCGCCGTCGTCGATCTTCGGCGGGCAGAACACCAGCCACGGCTGCGTCGGCCTCCAGGACGCCAAGGGCGCCCAGGACAGCAGCACGGACGGCTTCAAGTTCTACAAGTCCTCGATGGTCGGCGACGTCGTCGAGGTCCGGAACTCGGGGGACAAGACCGTGGCCCCGGACAACGGCCTGAACGGCTGGAACCTCGGCTGGGCCGACTGGAAGGCCGGCAGCGCGGTCTGACCCGCTCCCGCCCGGACGTTCCCGCCCCGGCGTTCCAGCTCAGCACCGCTGCTTCCGCCCGCCCCTCGGCCCGCCCGAGGCGGCGGGCGGCCGCGTTCACCGCTTCGCGTAGTCCGCGAAGCCCTGCCAGTCCACGATCACGCACGGCTCGTCGCCCAGGATCCAGGCGTCGTGGCCGGGCGGGCAGATCATGAAGTCGCCCGGGCCGTAGTCGGCCTGCTCGCCGTCGTCCATGACGATCCGCATCCGGCCGGAGACCACGTACCCCAGGTGCGCCGCCCGGCAGCTGTCCGTCCCCGCGATCGGCTTCACGTGCTTGGACCACTGCCACCCCGGCTGGAACACGGCCCGGCCGACCGGGCCGCCGTCCAGGTTGACCAGCCGCAGCTCCCCCGAGCCGTCCTCGAACGGGCGGACCTCCTCGGGAGCCTCGAAACTCATGCGGACCAGACCGGACATGGCGCACTCCTCTCACGAGGAACGGCCCGGCCGCCAACAGGTGGCCGGGCCGCCCTTGCTGGCCCTTCCAGTCTGCGCCCGCCCCGGGGAACGGTCACCTCGGGTAGCGGGCGCCGGGCCGGGGTGGCGGGCGCCCGGCCGGCCCGACGGCGGGCGGTCAGCCCTGGGTGCGGGCCACCCCGATCGGGCAGGAGGCGCCGGTGCCGCCGAGACCGCAGTAGCCGTTGGGGTTCTTGGCGTCCGACAGGTACTGCTGGTGGTACGGCTCGGCCGGGTAGAACGGGCCGGCCTCGGCGATCTCGGTGGTGATCGGGCCGTGACCGAGCGCGGTCAGGGCGGGCTGGAAGGCGTCCCGGGTGGCGGCCGCGGCGGCGGCCTGGGCGGGGGAGTGGGTGTACAGCGCGGAGCGGTACTGGGTGCCCACGTCGTTGCCCTGGCGGTTGCCCTGGGTCGGGTCGTGGGCCTCCCAGAAGGCCTTCAACAGCCGCTCGTAGGACACCACCGCGGGGTCGAAGACCACCCGGACCGCCTCGGTGTGCCCGGTCAGCCCGCTGCACACCTCCTCGTACGTCGGGTTCGGCGTGTGGCCGCCCTGGTAGCCGACCAGCGTCGTCCAGACGCCGGGCAGCCGCCAGAACGTGCGCTCGGCGCCCCAGAAGCAGCCCAGCCCGAAGTCGGCCACCTCCAGCCCCTGCGGGTACGGGCCGGTCAGCGGGTGGCCGAGGACGGTGTGGGGCTCGGTCAGGGCGAAGGCCGGGGCCGGGCGGCCGGGCAGCGCCTGGTCGGCGGGGACGAGCGAGGTCTTGTGGCGGTCGAACAGCACGGCCTGCTCCATCGGGGTAGGGAGGGTTGCCCAGGATTCAACGCACCGGACGGCCCGCGGATTCCGGCTCGGGCGGCTCCCGGGATCCGGTCCGGCGGATTCCGGGGATCCGGCCCGGCGGACTCCGGGGGTCCGGTCCGGGAGGTCCGGGCATTCCGGCAGGCGCACGGCGGTACGGCCGTTAGGCTCGGAGCCATGACCGAGCACCAGCTTCCCCAGGGCTTCGAGACCCTCGCCATCCACGCGGGTCAGGAAGCAGACCCCCAGACCGGGGCCGTCGTCACGCCGATCTACCAGGTGTCCACCTACAAGCAGGACGGGGTGGGCGGCCTGCGGGGCGGCTACGAGTACAGCCGCAGCGCCAACCCCACCCGCACCGCGCTGGAGGAGTGCCTCGCGGCCCTCGAAGGCGGCGCCCGCGGCCTCGCCTTCGCCTCCGGCCTGGCGGCCGAGGACACCCTGCTGCGCACCATCCTCAAGCCGGGCGACCACATCGTGATCCCCAACGACGCCTACGGCGGCACCTTCCGGCTGTTCGCCAAGGTGCTGACCCGCTGGGGCGTCGAGTTCTCCGTCGCCAACACCCAGAAGCTGGACGACGTCCGCGCCGCGCTGCGCCCCAACACCCGCGCGGTGTGGGTCGAGACCCCGTCCAACCCGCTGCTCGGCATCACCGACCTGGCCGGGCTGGCCGAGGTCGCGCACGGTGCCGGGGCGCTGCTGGTGGTCGACAACACCTTCGCCAGCCCGTACCTGCAGCAGCCGATCGCGCTCGGAGCGGACGCGGTCGTGCACTCCACCACCAAGTACATGGGCGGCCACTCGGACGTGGTCGGCGGTGCGCTGGTGCTCGCCGAGGCGGGCCTCGGCGAGGAGGTCGCGTACCACCAGAACGCGATGGGCGCCGTCTCCGGGCCGTTCGACGCCTGGCTGGTGCTGCGCGGCATCAAGACCCTGGGCGTCCGGATGGACCGGCACAGCTCCAACGCGGAGAAGGTCGCCGAGCTGCTGGCGGGCCACCCCAAGGTCAGCCAGGTGCTCTACCCGGGCCTGCCCGAGCACCCCGGCCACGACATCGCCGCCAAGCAGATGAAGGCCTTCGGCGGCATGGTCTCGTTCCGGGTCGCCGGCGGCGAGGAGGCGGCCGTCGAGGTCTGCAACCGCGCGCGGCTGTTCACCCTGGGCGAGTCGCTGGGTGGCGTGGAGTCGCTGATCGAGCACCCGGGCCGGATGACCCACGCCTCGGCGGCCGGTTCGCCGCTGGAGGTGCCGGCCGACCTGGTGCGCGTCTCGGTCGGCATCGAGTCGATCGACGACCTGCTGGCCGACCTCACCCAGGCGCTGGGCTAAGGGGGTCAGTGGCCCTGCTGGTCCGCCGTGTACGACTCCATCGCGAGGTTGAAGCGGGCCAGCAGGGCGCAGAACGCCTGTTGCTCCTCGGGCGGCCAGTCGGCCGTCAGGCGGCGGGTCAACTCGGCCCGGCCGTCCCGGACTTCGGCGAGTCGGCCGGTGCCGCAGGCGGTCAGCGCGAGCCGTACCGCGCGGCGGTCGGCCGGGTCCTGCACCCGGCCGACCAGCCCGGCCGCGACCAGCGGGGCGACCTGGCGGGTCACCGTGGAGGAGTCCACGCCGAGCGCGTCGGCCAGCGCCTTGACGTTGGCCGGCCCGTGCCGCTCCAGGCGGTCGAGCAGCAGGTAGGCGGCCCGGTCCAGCACGGCCACGCCGCCGCCGGAGGTGCGGACCTGTTCCATCCGGCGGGCGAACACCGCCAGCTGGTACTGGAGTTGGGTGTGGACGGGCTCGGTTCGGTCGGTGGCCTGGGGCGAGGTCGTCGTCATCGCGGCTCACGATCGTCATGCGGTGAGAGAAGCTCAGAAGCAGCAGCGTACGCGGGCGGAGCGGGCCCGGGAACAGGCCCGACGTCCCGGGTTGGCCCCTAGGCTGGGATCATGCACAACTGGCCGATCACCCTCGACGACGTCCGCGGCGCCCAGAAGATGCTCGCCGGGGTCGCCCGGGTGACCCCGATGGAGGGCAGCCGCCACCTGTCCGGGCTGATCGGCGCGCCGGTCCACCTCAAGTGCGAGAACCTCCAGCGCACCGGCTCCTTCAAGCTGCGCGGGGCGTACGTGCGGATCGCGGGGCTCTCGCCGGTGCAGCGGGCCGGCGGGGTGGTCGCGGCGAGCGCCGGGAACCACGCCCAGGGGGTGGCCCTGGCGGCCTCGCTGCTGGGGGTGCGCTCGACCGTGTTCATGCCGGTCGCGGCGCCGCTGCCGAAGGTCGCCGCCACCCGCGAGTACGGCGCCGAGGTCCGGCTGCACGGCGACACCGTCGACGAGGCGCTGCAGGCCGCGCAGCGGTACGCGGAGGCGACCGGCGCGGTGTTCATCCACCCCTTCGACCACTGGGACGTGGTCACCGGCCAGGCGACCGTCGGCCTGGAGATCCTGGAGCAGTGCCCCGAGGTGCGCACCATCCTGGTCGGGGTGGGCGGCGGCGGGCTGCTGGCCGGGATCGCGGCGGCGGTCAAGCCGCTGCGGCCGGACGTCCGGGTGGTCGGGGTGCAGGCGGCGGCCGCGGCCGCGTACCCGCCCTCGCTGGAGCAGTTCGCCACGATGGCCGACGGGATCATGGTCGGGCGCCCCGGGGACATCCCGTTCGAGGTGGTCAACACCTTGGCGGACGGTATCCGCACGGTCTCCGAGGACGCGCTGTCCCGGGCCCTGCTGCTCGGCCTGGAGCGGCTCAAGCTGGTGGTCGAACCGGCCGGGGCGGCCCCGATCGCGGCGCTGCTGGAGCAGCCGGACTCGTTCGAGGGCCCGGTGGTGGCGGTGCTCTCCGGCGGCAACATCGACCCGCAGCTGATGCAGCGGGTGCTGCGGCACGGGCTGGCGGCGGCCGGGCGCTACCTGTCGCTGCGGGTGCGGCTGGCGGACAAGCCGGGCTCGCTGGCGGACCTGCTGGGGGTGCTGACCAGGGTGGACGCCAATGTGCTGGACGTCGCGCACGTCCGGATCGACCCCCGGCTGGGGCTCACCGAGGTCGAGGTGGACCTGCACCTGGAGACCAAGGGGCCGGAGCACTGCGCGCTGGTGGTGGGGGAGCTGCGGGACGCGGGGTACGTGGTCTCCGGCTGAGCCCCCGCGGGCGGTTCCCCGAATTCGCTTGACGCGATGTATCGCGAGTTGCCAGGATCGCGATACATCGCGTTCTGTGTCGGTGGCCGAGAACCGAGTCGCCCACGCGCCCGAACGGGGGGCAAAGTGGGACAGATCGCTCCATTCGTCCGAGGAGATGAGGCAGGCCATGGCGCCAGCCATCCAAGCCGAGAACCTGGTGAAGACCTTCGGCGACGTACGAGCCCTGGACGGCGTCAGCCTCGACGTCCCCGAGGGCACGGTGCTCGGGCTGCTCGGCCCGAACGGCGCCGGGAAGACCACCACCGTGCGCGTCCTCACCACCCTGCTCCGTCCCGACTCCGGCCACGCGGTGGTCGCCGGGGTCGACGTCCTCAAGCACCCCAACAAGGTCCGCAGCCTGATCGGGCTGTCCGGCCAGTACGCGGCGGTCGACGAGTACCTGACCGGCTTCGAGAACCTCACCATGGTCGGCGAGCTGTACCAGATGAGCACCCGCAGCGCGAAGGCCCGCGCGCTGGAGCTGCTGGAGTGGTTCAACCTCACCGAGGCCAAGGACCGCACCGCCAAGACCTACTCCGGGGGCATGCGCCGCCGCCTCGACCTCGCCGCCGCGCTGGTCGTCCGGCCGCCGGTGATGTTCCTCGACGAGCCGACCACCGGGCTCGACCCGCGCAACCGGCTCGCGCTCTGGGAGGTCATCGAGACCCTGGTCGAGCAGGGCACCACGCTGCTGCTCACCACCCAGTACCTGGAGGAGGCCGACCGGCTCGCCCACGACATCGCGGTGGTCGACCACGGCCGGGTGATCGCCCGCGGCACCGCCGACCAGCTCAAGGCGCAGATCGGCGGCGAGCGGATCGAGGTCGTGGTGCACGACCCGGGCCTGGTCACGGACGCGGTCGCGGCCCTGTCCGGGTACGCGCTGGGCGAGCCCGCGGTGGAGAAGAACACCCGGCGGATCACCGTGCCGGTCAGCGGCGGCGCCCGGGTGCTCGCCGACGTGATCCGCGAACTGGACGGCCGGGGCATCGAGATCGACGACATCGGCCTGCGCCGCCCCACCCTGGACGACGTCTTCCTCACCCTCACCGGCCACATCGCCGAGTCGGCCGAGGAGGACGGCGGCGGTGCGAAGGGCCGCGGCCGGGGCGGTCGCGGCCGCGGCTCCTCGGGCGGCGGCGCGGGCGGCGCGGACGGTGCCGACGGCGGGGGCCAGGGGCCCGACGAGCAGCAGGCCGTCGCGGCCGGAACGGAGCGCTGAGATGAGCACCTCCACCGAGCACGCCATCGGCGCGGCCATGCCGACGCCCCGCCGGGGCCTGTCCGCGACCCTGCACGACTCCTGGGTGGTCGCCAAGCGCAACCTGCGCAGGATGTCCCGGATCCCCGAGATCGTGGTGTTCGGGCTCATGCAGCCGGTCATGTTCGTGCTGCTGTTCTCGTACGTCATGGGCGGGGCGATCAAGATCCCCGGGACGAACTCCAGCTCCCACACGTACATCCAGTTCCTGATGGCCGGCATCTTCGCCCAGACCGTCACCTTCGCCGTCGCCGGCGCCTCGGCCGGCATCGCGGAGGACATGACCAAGGGCCTGGTGGACCGCTTCCGCTCGCTGCCGATGGCCCGCTCCGCGGTGCTGGTCGGCCGCACCCTCGCGGACCTGTGCCAGACCGCCTTCACGCTCGTCGTGCTGGCGCTGGTCGCGCTGCTGGTCGGCTGGCGGATCCACGAGGGGGTGCTCAAGGCGCTCGGCGCCTTCGGGCTGCTGCTCCTGCTCGGCTACGCCTTCTCCTGGATCGGCGCGCTGATCGGCCTCTCGGTGCGCAGCCCCGAGGCGGCCACCTCGGCCGGGCTGATCTGGCTGTTCCCGCTGACCTTCATCTCCAACGCCTTCGTGCCGGTCAGCTCGATGCCGGGGTGGCTGCAGGGCGTCGCCTACTGGAACCCGTTCAGCGCGACCGTGCAGGCCTGCCGGGACCTCTTCGGCAACCAGGTCGGCCCGGTGGACAGCGCCTGGCCGATGCAGCACGCGGCGCTGGTGTCGGTGCTGTGGTCGGTGGTGATCACGGCGGTGTTCTCGTGGCTGTCGGTGCGCAAGTACCGCTCGGCGGCGGGCTGAGCGGCGCGGCCGCGGCTGCGCTTTCGGCCTACGGTCCGGCTCTGACGTCTTCTGCTTCCGTCGGCCGGAGATGCGTGAGGGCGGTTGCGGAGTCCCCTACGGACTCCGCAACCGCCCTCCGGCGGTGCTGCTCGGGGCCGGGTCAGCCGGCGTGCGGCACGACCTTGACGATCTTCACCATGGCGGGCTTGCCGTTCGGCAGCTCGTAGGTGGCCTCGTCACCGATCTTCTTGCCGTCGATCGCGCGGCCGAGCGGCGACTGCGGCGAGTAGACGTCGACGGCGTCGGCGCCCGCGACCTCGCGCGAGGCGAGCAGGAACTCCATCAGGTCGTCCTCGTCACCGTCGAACGCGACCGTGACGACCATGCCCGGGGCCACCACGCCGGAGTCGGCCGGGGCCTCGCCGACCTTGGCGCGCTCCAGCAGCTGGGTCAGCTGGCGGATGCGCAGCTCCTGCTTGCCCTGCTCCTCCTTCGCCGCGTGGTAGCCGGCGTTCTCCTTGAGGTCGCCCTCCTCGCGCGCCGCCTCGATCTTCTGGGCGATCTCGATGCGCCAGGGCCCGGTCAGGTGATCCAGCTCGGCCTTGAGCTGGTCGTAGCCGGCCTGAGTGAGCCAGGTCACGTTCTCGCTGGTCTGGGTCACGGGTGCTCCTCGTAGGTGCTGGGGCTGAGCTGAGGGTGTGAGTCGTCAGCAGGGTCGACGATGATATTGGTCGTAACTACAAAGCAACGCCCGCTCCCGTACCATCCGGTGCGGAAGGGGCGAAACCACGAGCCTAACAAGTCCTGCGGACAAGCGGGAGAGGCGTTGGCGCGGCATTGACGGTGGCGTTGCGCCACGGTGTACGGCAACCGGCTGCGGGACTTCCTACGGATGCCCGTTCCGGCGGGTGAGTATGCGTACCCGCTGCGTTCCGGCCGCTTTCCCGCCACGGCCCCGCCACGGCCCCGCTACGTCCCCGCTGCTCCGCCGGGTGGACTCCGCGTGCCGCGCCGTTACTTCGCCGGGGTGCAGCCGAGCAGCTCGGCGGTGGTGCCGCGGGCGGTGGTGCGCAGGGTGACGGTGGCCTCGTAGCTGGACCCGGCCGCGGGGACCGGGAAGTCGGCCACCCCGACCACCCCGTGGTCGTCGCCCTGCGAACGGACCGTGCAGGTGCCGGCCGTCCCGTCGCTCTTGCGCACGCTGAGGTGCAGCTGCACCTCGGAGTCGGAGAGCACCTGGAAGGTCGGCACCGAGCCGTTGATCTTCGACTCGCGCAGCAGGTAGGAGCCGCCCAGCCAGGCGATCAGCCCCAGGCCGAGCACGCCGCAGACCGCGCCGACCACCTTGAGCCGACGGTCCGACTCGCCGTCGCCCCTCCGGCCGTAGCGCCCCTCGGGCAGCTGCGTCGCGGTGCTCTGTGCAGTCATCGGACTCCGTCCTCTCCTCGGGAGGAGCCGCGCGGGTGGTGCGGGGGAATGCGACGGACCTCCATTCCGTCACTATAGGAGGGGCACGCCCGCGGCCGGTCCGGCGGGGGCGGGGCCCGGCCGTGCCGGAGACCTGCCGCAGGCCGGCCCCGCGGCGACGTGGTCCCGAAGTGAGCGGTTCGTACGGTGGGCAGACCGGACTTCGCGGAACGCCCGACGATGTGGAAGGAACGCAAGGCGTTGACTGAGCAGTTGCGACTGATGGCGGTGCACGCCCACCCGGACGACGAGTCCAGCAAGGGCGCGGCCACCATGGCCATGTACGTCGAGCACGGTGTGGACGTGCTCGTGGCCACCTGCACCGGGGGCGAGCGCGGGTCGGTCCTCAACCCCAAGCTGCAGGGGGACCCGTACGTCGAGGAGAACATCCACGAGGTGCGCCGCAAGGAGATGGACGAGGCGCGGGCGATCCTCGGCGTCAAGCAGGCCTGGCTGGGCTTCGTGGACTCCGGCCTGCCGGAGGGCGACCCGCTGCCCCCGCTGCCCGAGGGCTGCTTCGCCCTGGAGGACGTCAAGGAGGCGGCCGAGCCGCTGGTCCGGCTGATCCGTGAGTTCAAGCCGCAGGTCATCACGACCTACGACGAGAACGGCGGCTACCCGCACCCGGACCACATCATGACCCACAAGATCACCATGCTGGCCTTCGACGCCGCCGGCGACCCGGACGCCTACCCCGAGGCCGGCGAGCCCTGGCAGCCGCTCAAGCTCTACTACAACCACGGCTTCCCGATGGGCCGCATCCGCGCCCTGCACCAGTACCTCACCGAGCACGGGCACGACTCCCCGTACGGCGAGTGGATCGCGGGCTGGGAGAAGAGCGGCCGCCAGGAGCGCGAGATCACCACCCGGGTGCGCTGCGACGACTGGTTCGAGACCCGCGACCGCGCGCTGATCGCCCACGCCACCCAGATCGACCCGGACGGCCCGTGGTTCCGCGTCCCGCTCGACGTCCAGCGCGAGGTCTGGCCCACCGAGGACTACGAGCTCGCCCGTACCCTGATCGACGTGGACCTCCCGGAGGACGACCTGTTCGCCGGACTGCGCACCCCCACCCTGGCGGCCGAGGCCGCCGACGCGCGCGACTGACCCACCCCCGACGGCCCGGCTCGGCGTGAGCCGGGCCACCATAGAGATATGAGCGCCCCCGTGAACCTCGTCCACCTCGCCGCTGACCTCGCCGTCGACGACGCCAAGGTCACCCCCGGTCTCCTCGGCTTCGTCGTCTTCGCCGCCCTCGGCGTGGCGACGTGGTTCCTGGCCAAGTCGATGAACCGCCAGTTCAAGAAGGTCAACTTCACGGAGGAGCCGGAAGCCCCCAAGGAGTAGCCCCTCCCGCCCGGGGCCCCACGGCCCCGGGCGAGGGCGCGACGCCCGTCGGCCCGGCCCCGGGGGAAGCCGGCCCGGCGGGGCAGCCTGACGCCTACGGGGCCCGTCGTGCGGGAGGATGGGGGCCATGCCGAACCGTCTCGCGGACGCGACCTCGCCGTACCTGCTGCAGCACGCCGACAATCCGGTCGACTGGTGGCCCTGGGGGCCGGAGGCCTTCGCGGAGGCCGAGCGGCGGGGGTGCCGGTGCTGCTCAGCGTCGGCTACGCGGCCTGTCACTGGTGGCAGTGACTGGCACCTTAAGCATGAGTCCGCGGACATCTCCAATTGATGGCCGATTGATGGAAGTTACTTCCAGGAATTCGGCCGTAGCGCCTCCGGCTGCCTTCCGTCGGGTGTGTGAGCCGGGGTAGTGTCCCTGCGGCCAGCCGACCGGCGCCCTTGCCGGATGCCTCGCTTGCCTTTCTTCTGGACCTCCTCCAGTCTCTGAATCCGCCGGAGACCGAGTCCGCAGCGAGCATCTGGGAAGCCGCGTACTGGTCGGCAATCCGGGCGGTCGCTGACGATCCCCGGCCCGTGTTCGGGGGGCGAGTCGCCGACGTCAGAGGTGCCGTCCGGTGTCGGTTCGGTTTCCTCGGCCGTGCGGCTGTCCGGGCACGGCAATCGAGAGGTGCATCCCCGAGGGCTGTCGTCGGACCAGGCTACGGACGGTGATGACGTCCGTGCCTCAGGTAGAGGACCGCATCGCCGCCGCTCGGCGGGGGCCGTGCCGCTCCGCCTCAACGCGAACATGAGCCTGAGGAATGCACAGGGAGCGGGACCCGGCCAGAGTCGTCGGATGGCGCGCGGAGGCGGCCCTGGCGGCCTTGCGACGCATCGTTCAGTGGCCCATGGCGGAGTACAGCCGGCTACCGGTCTTCGGGTCTCAGGTCCGGATGGCAAGGGCGAGGACGGTGTCGAGCGCAACTTCCAAGGGTCGCGTGCTCCGTTGTACCTGGGCGAGTAGCAGTCCGCCTTGCAGGGTGGCGAGCATGGTGGTGGCGAGGTCGTCCGGGTCGATGCCGGGTGCGAGCTTCCCGTCGGCGTGAAGCGACCGGAGTCCTTCGCTGATGGCAGCTGACCATCGCTCGAATCCGGCGGCGATGAGGGCTCGGGCCTCGGGATCGCTCTCGGCGAGTTGACCGCCGAGCGAACCGAGTGGGCAGCCGCCCTTTGCCTGGCTGTGCTTCACGCCGGCGATCAGCATGTCCCGCCAGGCTGCGACTCCGTCTTCACCGCTGAGCGCCTCCCGATTGTGGTGGACGAGGGTGTCGGCCTGGTGGTCGATGACCGCCTGGAGGAGCTCGTTCTTGTCGGGGAAGTAGTGGTAGAGCTGCGAGCCGCTGACCTCCGCTGCCCCCTTGACGTCTTCCAGGGTGGTACCCGCGACCCCGCGCTCGTGGATCAAGGCCGCAGCCCCCTGCACGATTCGGCCCCGGACGCGCTCGCCCTTCGCGGTGAGCCGCGGCCGGTCGTTCGTCTTGTTCGCCATGGACCCATGGTAGCGATTCTGAGTTTGACAGCCCAGTCTGGCCGGGATCAGACTGAGTTGCGCAACCCACTTTGCGGGCCGCGTGACTCGCCACCGCAGCACCGGCCCCGCGAAGCAGCATGAGCCGTCCCACCTGAACAGCCCCACAGAAGACGAGAGGTAATCCCGATGAGCACACTCCCGGGAAAGACCGTGATGATCACGGGCGCCAACGTCGGGATCGGCAAGGACGTGGCCCGGCAACTGGCCCTGCGACCGGAGACGGCCCGCATCTACCTGGCATGCCGCAACCGAGACCGGGCGACAACGGCAAAGGCCGACCTCGAAGCCGCTACCGGCCGGCGCATCTTCGACATCGTCGTCATGGACGTCGCCGATCTGGGCTCGGTCCGAGCCGGCCTTGCGGCCATCGACGGAACCGTCGACGCATTGGTCATGAACGCCGGCGTCATCGGCCCGCGGTCGATGGAGTTGACCGCCGACGGGGTCACCAAGGTCTTCGCGACGAACGTTCTGGGCCACGTCGCGCTCCTCGAAGGACTCCTGGCCGAGGGGCGGCTCGGCGAGGTCGCGGTCCTCGCCGGAAGCGAAGCAGCCAGGGGACTGCCGATGCTGCGGATGAAGCGGCCGTCCTTCGCCTCGACCTCTGCCGACGAACTCGCCACCGTCATCGACGGCAGCTACTTCGCCGACGGAAAGACCGACTTCAACCTCGCCTTCGGGCAGGCCAAGTACATCGGGGCCCTCTGGATGGCCTACCTGGCCCGCCAGCACCCCGACCGCCGCTTCATCACCGTGAGCCCCGGCGCCACCACCGGCACCCAAGCCTCCAACGACATCGCCCTACCGCTGCGCATGGCGTCCAAGTACGTCCTGCCCGCCCTGGGGATCTCCCACAAGCTTGAGGTCGGCGCGAAGCGACTGGTCGACGGTGTCACCGACCCGACCCTGTCCAGCGGCGTGTTCTACGCCAGCGCGGCCAACAAGCTGAAGGGCCCCCTGGTCGACCAGGCGGACATCTTCCCCGACTTGGCCAACCCGTCGTTCCAGGACCACGCCAACGACGCCATCCACCGCTTCATCGTGTAGAGCGTCGGCCGGTACGCCAAAACGGAGAGGGTGGCACGACGGAGGCAGGCTTGATGATCATGGAGTTGCCTACGCTATGTGATCATCTGGGGGGTTGGTGTCCGTCGTGCCCGCGTCCATCATCGACCCGGTCCGTGAGGAGTTCCTGAGGCTGATCCCTGCCCGGCCCGATTCGCACCCGCTGGGGTGCCACAACCCGCGGATCGCGGACGCGGTCGTGTTCGGCCGGCTTGTCCTGGCGCTGGTCTCGGGGATGGGCTACGAGAGGGTCGCTGACCGGGCCTGTTCGGCGACCACGATCCGCCGGCGGTGGGACGAGTGGATCGAGTCCGGTGTCATCGGCCACCTGCTCCTCGCGGTACTGCGAGCGTACGACCAGATGGTGGGCCTGGAACTCGAGCACCTCGCCGCCCGGTGTGAGGCCCTCGCGATCGAGCGGCTGCGGGCAGGCAGCCCTTGATTGGCCTGACCAGGATGCCGTCGATGACGAACGGTGGCATGCAGCGCGGCATCTACGGCCGTGCGGAGAGCCCGTACAGCGCCTATCGGCTGGGGGAGTGCCTACGGCTCCGGGGCCTCCACGGGCTGGAGCGCCGCGACGACCACCACGTTCGGTGCGTTCGGCCTGGGCGAGCACTCAGGACCGAGGGCCGGGTGCCCTGGCCGACGGTTTGCTGGCCGCCGTGCTGATCGGCCTGGCCGCTCAACTCGCTCGACGGCCTCTGGCGGGCAGACCCGCTGGCCGGCTACGTCCTCGTCTACTACGCGGGCGCGAGGTCAGGGAGATCTTCTTCGGCGACCACTGACGGCTCCGGCGCGGTTGGAGCCCAGGGGGCTGGTCCTGTGCGAGGGCGAACCTGCCGTGCGTCTGTCGTGGGCGCTTGGCGATGACAGCATCACCGCCGTGCCGACCGGAAGGGGCGAACTCGGTACCGCCGCACCTCACGGACTCGTGCGTGCTGCCGCCGGCAACCATCAGGCGGGTTCCGAACGGTGGAGGGTGTGCGGCTCCTACTTCGGGTGTCACGGGCGGTCGGTGAGGTGCTGGCGGAGGGCCGCGAGTCGGGCGAGGCAGGCGTCGATCGAGGCGATGGCGGTGTCGATCTCGGCGCGGGTGCGGTCGGCGACCTGGTCGAGCTGATCCTGGAGCCGCTGCCAGCGTTGCTCAGCGGTGGCGTGATCAGGTACGTCGCTGGTCGTTGTCATGCCGGAGTTCTTCGGTGTGGGCGGTCGGGGGTGTCGAGTCGGATCGCGCGGTCCGGGTGGGGGTCGGCGGGGCGGGTGTCTCGCGCACCGGGCGTCATCCTCTGGATGGCTCGGGAAGTTGTCATCGGATGGATGACATGCTAGAACGGATTCAGGTGAAGCGCACTGGCAACCCATATCCAATGGAGGTGTTTCGCGATGCTGATGCGCACTGACCCGTTCCGCGAGCTGGACCGTCTGACCCAGCAGTTCCTGGGCACGAACGGCACCTGGTCGCGTCCGGCCCCGATGCCGCTGGACGCCTGCCGCGTGGGCGACGAGTACGTGATCTCCTTCGACCTGCCCGGGGTGGACCCGCAGGCGATCGACATCGATGTCGAGCGGAACATGCTGACCGTCAAGGCCGAGCGCCGTCCGCGCCACGAGGGTGAGGACGTGAAGTGGGAGCTGTCCGAGCGTCCGCTCGGCGTGTTCTCCCGCCAGGTCATGCTGTCCGACACGCTCGACCCCGAGGGGATCAGCGCCGACTACGACGCCGGGGTGCTGACGCTGAAGATCCCGGTCGCCGAGAAGGCCAAGCCCCGCAAGATCGCGATCAGCCACCGCAGCGAGCGCAATCAGATCCAGGCCTGACCCCACGCAAGCGGCGCTGTCCCGCGCGGCTCCCCCCACCGTGCGGGACAGCCCACCCCCGGGCCCCACCCGGACCCGCCCCCCGAGCACGCCGAGTGCTGTGCAGGCCGAACCGACAGCGAGAACGTCATGCACACCCTCCACACGGCGGCCGCCCTGGTGACCGCCCGCGGTGACCTCGACCTCGCCACCGCCCCCGAACTGCGACGCAGCCTGAGCGCCGCACTCCGGACGGACCGCGAGGTGGTGCTCGACCTGGCCGGTGTGGAGTTCATGGACTGTGCGGGCCTGGGTGCGCTGGTGCACGCCCAGAATCAGGCCGACCGCCTCGGCGCCCGCCTGATCCTGCGCGGGGCCGGCTCCCGGGTGCTGCGCCTGCTCAGGCTCACCGGCCTGAACCGGCGGCTGATCGTCGAACCCTGACCGCGGGCGCGTGCCGCGCCCGCCCGGATGGAGGGAGATACGAGGTGACCCTGCGATGGGAGGCGTTCTTGGAGCGCGTCCGGGAACGCGGCGAGTACACCACCGCCCAAGAGGCCGAGCGCGCGGCCCGTGTCGTGCTCGCCCTGCTCGGCGCACACCTGGTCGGACAGGTCCGTGCCGAACTCGCGGCCAGGCTGCCCGAGACCCTCGCCCTGGTCCTGCTCAACCCGCTGCAGGCCGCCGAACCGCTCACCGCGGAACGGTTCGTGCGCGCAACCGCTGCCTGGATCGAGGGCGCCACCGAAACCACCGCCGTGTGGGACATCGGCGCCGTGCTGTCCACGACCGCCGACGCCGCGGGCGACGACCTCATGGAGCGCATCCTGTTCCAGCTGCCGCCCGGCTACGACGTCCTCTTCGGCCGGCCCCAGCCCGGCCGGCGGCCCTGACCCACGCCTGCCGCCCCAGAAGCGGCCTGCCACGTACGGAAGGCACTCGACATGACCTGGCACCACCTCGTCCAGCGGGTCCGCGACCTCGGCCGCTACGACAGCGACCGGGAAGCCGAACACATCCTCGACGCCGTTCTCGGCATACTCGGCTCCCAGCTCACCGGCGACGAACGCTGCGACCTGGCCGCGGCCCTGCCCGAACGCGCCCGTGCCGCCCTCGTCGCCCCGATCCCCCTGACCGAACCGGTCACCGCCCCCGCCTTCGTCGAAGCCCTCGCCCGCAACCTGAACACCACCCTCGCCGGCGCCCGCTGGGACGCCTCCTGCGTCCTTGCCGCACTCACCGACCTCGCCGGCGAGGAGCTCACCGACCGCCTCCTCGCCTACCTCCCCCGCGGCTACGCGCTCCTGTTCGGCCGCGCCGACCTCGCCCCCGCCGCCGCCTGACCCCGTACCGGCCAGGACGGCCGAAGATCCGTACCACGCGCATGAAAGGGCGAATACCGGTTAAAAAGGTGACGAATGGGCGGTGCTGATGGGCCGCCCGGCGGACGACTGGAGGAACCGATGAGTGACCTGTCGAACAAGGCGCAAGAACTGGCCGGCAAGGTGAAGGAGAAGGCCGGCGAGCTCACCGGTGACGAGGAGCTCAAGGGCGAGGGCCAGGCCGACCAGGTGGAGTCGAAGGTCAGGCAGGCCGCCGACGACGTCAAGGACGCAGCGCAAGCCGCGGCCGACCGGGCAAAGGGCGCCCTGAAGCGCACCGACTGACGACGGAAAGGAGCACCGTCATGGCCGTGTTCCTGGTCATTCTGCTCATCGCCGTGGTGTTCGGCTTCGTCGGCGCCTTGGTGAAGGGCCTGCTGTGGCTGCTCGTGATCGGCGCCGTGCTGTTCGTCGCCGCCCTGGTGCTCGGGGGCGTGCGCCTGGGGCGCGGGCGGAGCTCACGCAGATAGCGCCGAGCCGGGGGTGACCCGTGACGGCACGACAGCGCAGGCCGCGCTGTCGTGCCGCAGGCGCGTCCGGACGCTTCCCCCGCACCGCTTTCAGCGGGAAGCACGAAGGGTGAGCCGCCGGACAGCTGGCGGCTCATCCGTTCCGAGACGCCGCCCCGGTGCCGGGTAGCGTGGCCGGTGTGGGCCGTGCCGGGTTCTGCGGCGCGGGAGGAAGAGGGGCGGGCATCCCGCCGGGTTGGAGAGCTGCGGTGTCGCGTCGTTTCGACTGCTCGGATTCCTTCGAGCGTGCCAGGGGTTTGCGCGAGGCTGGTTCGGCGGTGCGTCGGGGTGAGCTTGTCGTGCTGCCCACGGACACCGTCTACGGCGTGGGTGCCGACGCGTTCAGCCCCGACGCCGTCGCGCGGCTGCTCGATGCCAAGGGTCGGGGCCGGCAGATGCCCTCCCCGGTGCTGGTCGCCTCCCCGCAAGGTCTGGACCTCCTGGTCGACGACCTGCCGCCGCACGCGCGGGACCTCGTGGACGCGTTCTGGCCGGGCGGGCTGACCCTGGTCGCCCGCCACAAGCCGTCCCTGGAGTGGGACCTCGGCGAGACGAACGGCACCGTGGCGGTGAGGATGCCCGCGCACCCGGTCGCCCTCGACCTGCTCGCGGAGACCGGGCCGCTGGCCGTGTCCAGCGCCAACCTGACCGGGCATCCGTCCCCGCAGGACTGCGGCGCCGCACAGGGCATGCTCACCGACTCGGTGGCCGTCTACCTGGACGCGGGCCCTACGCCCGCGGCCGTGCCGTCCTCGATCGTGGACATCACCGGCACGGCGCCCGTACTTCTGCGCGCCGGCGCGATCAGCGCCGGCCAACTGCGCAAGGTCGTCCCGGACCTTGAGGAACGCTGAACAGCCGGGTCATGCCACCTCGTCGGCGGGCAGGTCGAGGCCCCGGGAGGTGACCAGGTGGGCGGTACCGTCGGCGAGCCGGTAGGACAGCCCGACCACCGCGACCCGGCCCGCCTCGGCGAGCGCGCGGGAGCGCTCCAGCAGCAGGTCCACGGTGTGTCGTATGTGCTCGGCGATGAGGTCCGCGTCCTCGGTGCGCCCGGCCGCGCGGGCGGCCAGCACGCTGGGCCGAGTGGCGCGGGTGCGGCCGGCCGGGCACTGCCGACCGCACCCGCGGGCGGCTACAGGGTGTGGGTGAGGTGGTCGGTCAGGAGGCGGGTGAAGCGGGCCGGGTCGGGCAGGTCGCCGCCTTCGGCGAGCAGGGCGCTGCCGTGGAGGAGTTCGGCGACCTCGGCGAGCGCCGGGTCGTCGGCGTTCGCGTGGTGGGCCTGGTGCAGGGCGGTGACGAGGGGGTGGGTGGGGTTGAGTTCGAGGATGCGCTTGACCTGGGGGAGGTCCTGGCCCATGGCCCGGTACATCTTCTCCAGGGTGGGGGTCAGGTCGTGGGCGTCGCCGACCAGGCAGGCGGCGGAGGTGGTGAGGCGGGTGGAGAGGCGGACCTGCTTGACGTGGTCGGCCAGGGTGCTCTGGAGCCAGGAGACCATCAGGGCGAAGTCCTGCTCGCGCTGGGCCTTCTCGGCCTTCGCCTCGTCGTCGCCGTCGGTGTCGGCGTCGTTGTCGAGGTCGACCTGGCCCTTGGCGATGGACTGGAAGCGGTGGCCGTCGAAGGCGGGGATCTGGTCGGTCCAGACCTCGTCGACGGGGTCGGTGAGGATGAGGACCTCGTAGCCCTTGGCGGTGAAGGCCTCCATGTGCGGGGAGTTCTCCACCATGGCCCGGTTCTCGCCGGTCAGGTAGTAGATGGCGTCCTGGCCGTCCTTCATCCGCGCGACGTACTCGCGCAGCGTGGTCGGCTTCTCCGCGTCGTGGGTGGAGGCGGCGCTGACCAGTTCCAGCAGCGCGTCGGTGTTGTCGCGGTCCTCGATCAGGCCCTCCTTGAGGACCCGGCCGAACTGCTCCCACAGCCCGGTGTAGGTGTCCGTCCGGTTGGTCTGCATGTCCTTGAGGGCGCCGAGGACCTTCTTGACGAGGCGCCGGCGAACGGCGGTGATCTGGCGGTCGTGCTGGAGGATCTCGCGGGAGACGTTCAGCGACAGGTCGTGGGCGTCGACGACGCCCTTGACGAACCGCAGGTAGTTGGGCATCAGCGCGTCGCAGTCGTCCATGATGAACACGCGCTTGACGTACAGCTGGACGCCGCGCTTGGTGTCGCGGGAGAACAGGTCGAACGGGGCGTGGGCGGGGACGAACAGCAGCGCCTCGTACTCGAAGGTGCCCTCGGCGCGCATGTGGATCGTCTCGGCCGGGGCCTGCCAGTCGTGGCTGATCTGCTGGTAGAACTCGCGGTACTCCGCCTCGGACACCTCCGAGCGCGGGCGGGCCCACAGCGCCTTCATCGAGTTCAGCGTCTCCAGCTCGGGGGCGGCCCTGTCTCCGGTGGCGGGCTCAGTGCCCTCCTCGGCGGCAGGCTCGTCGGTGCCGGCGTTGCTGGTGGCTTCGGTGGCCATGCGGATGGGCCAGCGGATGAAGTCCGAGTACTGCTTGACGATCTGGCGGATCTTCCACGCCGCGAGGTAGTCGCCGAGCCCGTCCTCGCCGTCCGCCGGCTTGAGGTGCAGCGTGACCGAGGTGCCCACCGGCAGGCCCTCGGCCTGCGCGATGGTGTAGGTGCCCTCGCCGTCGGACTCCCAGGCGGTGCCCTGCTCCGTGCCGGCCCGGCGGGTGTGCAGGGTGACCTTGTCGGCGACCATGAACGCCGAGTAGAAGCCGACGCCGAACTGCCCGATCAGGTGCTGCGCCGCGTCCGCGTCCTTGGCCTCCTTGATCTTGGCCAGCAGGCCGGCGGTGCCGGACTTGGCGATGGTGCCGATCAGTTCGACGACCTCGTCGCGGGTCATACCGATGCCGTTGTCCCGCACCGTCAGGGTGCGGGCCGCCCTGTCGACCTCCAACGTGATGTGCAGGTCGGAGGTGTCGACGTCGAGATCGGTGTCGGTGAGGGATTCCAGGCGGAGCTTGTCGAGGGCGTCGGAGGCGTTGGAGATCAGCTCACGCAGGAAGATGTCCTTGTTCGAGTAGATCGAGTGGATCACCAGCTGCAGCAGCTGGCGGGTCTCCGCCTGGAACTCCAGCGTCTGGGTCGGGCTGGCCACGGGAGGTGTCTCCTTCGGTGGAAAGGGTTCGGGTCGGGTCAAGTCGCCGGGGCAGGCCGGGCGGGTGTGCCGCGCGGTCGGCTCCGGGGGTATTCAGATGCGGCTGAGGGGCTGGTAGGGCTGTTCGGGGCGGGCGGTGCCGGGTCGGGCGGTGCCGTAGCAGGACAGGAAAAGCTTCCAGCCGTCGCGGCATTCCAGCGTGGCGCCGTATCGCACCGCCGGCGGATCCGGGCGTGTGCTGTACCGGTCGACGCGAACAACGTCGCTGGACGCGCCGTCGGCCGTCGCGGCGGCGACCAGGGCCTGCTCGACGAGGGCAACCGCAACAGGCCGGCCCGTCAGGTCCGGCACCTGCGTCTTCTCGGTGGCAGTACCAGCGGGGGCCTGGGCGGGGGCGGAGCCGCTGGCACCGGTGATGCTCCACCACACCTGGCCGCCCCCGTCCAGGGTCACGGCCAGTCCGTAGGGGCTGTCGTCGCCGCGCCTGTCGGCGGCGGCGATGCCCGGGATCTCGGGGGTGCGTGTGATCAGCAGCTGCTGCAGGTCGGCTGGAGTCATGGGCGTCGGCTGGGATCGGAGTACGGATGGTCTTCACATGAGGGCCCGCGGCGTCGGCCTTCGCTCTGCCTGCCGGGGCGGGCCTTCGACTTTGGAGCGGGTCAGCTGTGCGTAGGCCGCGGCCCGGATGGGGCGCTACCGGGGGTGGTCACGGACCGGCCGGGGGTGTGCGGCGCTGCCGTCCGCTGTCGGCCCGCAGCTGGCCGGTTCGGGTGGTGAGCTCGTCGAGGCGGCCGGCGATCGTCGGGTGGTCCGCTTCCAGGAAGGGCCGGGTCTCGGCGAGCGGGGCGAGCAGGCGGGCGGGGTCGTTGTCGCCGAGCGCGTCCAGCAGGCGTTCTATGGCGGGCGCCGCCGAGGTGGTGAGGCCGTCCAGGGCGCCGATCTGCCCGGCGAGGCGGCGCAGGTCCGCGGCGTTGTCGCGAGCCCAGGTGGTCACCGCGCGGTCGGCGGCACGCTGGTCGCGGACCGCCTGGACGCGCTGCTCGCCGGTGCTGCCAGCCTCGGTGCCGGCGTCGGCGTTCGGGCGCATGCGCAGGTAGCGGCGCTCGGCGGCCTGGCGGCTCTGGACGCCCATCGGTTCGGCAAGGTCGGCCCAGGTGGCGCCGGCCCCGCGGGCGGTCTCGATCAGACCGCTCTCCCAGCCGGCGAGTTCCTCACGCAGGTGACGCAGCAGCAGGAGCGCTGACAGCGCACCGCCCGGGTCGTGCTGGCCCGCGTCGTCCGGAGGTGCGTGGCGGGCGGTGCGGGCAGCGGCGTCCATCATGCCCAGCGCGGCAGCGGCGGCCAGGAACGAGGCCGGGCCGACCCCGGCCGTGCCGGTGTCCTGCGTATCCATGTCGTCACTCTTTCGCTGACTGGGTGTTTGTCATCGTCTGGATGACATGCTACAACCGGTTCGTGTCGCACCGCACCGGTGCGAACAAGAGCTTCTGGACCGGAGGTGTCCGACGATGTCCATGCGCACTGCGGTGACCCACCAGGCGCCCCCCACAGCCGGGTCGCGGCCGGCCCCGATTCCGATGGACGCCTGGCGCGAGGACGACCGTTTCGTGATCGCGCTCGATGTGCCCGGCGTCCCGCTGGAGGCGATCGAGGTCGAGGCACTGGGGCGGATGGTGACCGTGAAGGCCGAACGCCGTCCCGCCCCCCGCAGTGAGCACGCGCGCACCCAGCTCGCCGAGCGCTCCCACGGGGCGTCCGAGCGCCGGATCCACCTGGCCGAAAGCCTCGACCCGGGCCGTATCACGGCCCACCTGCAGGACGGCGTCCTGACCCTCACCGTCCCCACCGCCTCGGCCTCCCGGGCCCGCAAGATCACCATCCGGGCCGGCGAGGCCGGACAGCCGTCGCCCGTGGAGAGCGGACAGGCCGTCCCCGCAGCGGCGTGACCTGACCCCGCGCGAGCCGACACCATGCCGATCAGGGTTCCGTACCAGCTGTGGGCCCGACTTGGTCGCAGCCCTTCGGCTCGCGGCACGGCAGACCGGAGTTGGACTTGTCACGCATGGTCTTCGCCCTAGCCGGGCGGCCCGGTGCGTCGCCGTCGGTAATCGCGCTGTGGCAGCGACCAACAGCCCGCGCCGCTCCACACCCCGCCCCGGGGGGGGGGGGGGGGCGGGGGGGGGCGCCGCCCCCGCCCCGGCTGCCACACACACCC
>NZ_JBHYGR010000093.1:29104-37358 GCF_042738155.1 Kitasatospora sp. NPDC059088
GGGGCGGGGGGGGTGGGTGTCGTTGTGGGGGGGGGCCGCCCCCCCCCCCCCCGGCCCCCGCCGCCCCCCCCCCCGGGGGGGGCGCCCCCCGCCCCCCCCCCCCACGCCGGAGCCCTGACTCCCCAAGACGCCTTGCCATCCGCCATGTCATCTATTCGGCGACATGTCACTGACAGGTGACATGCCTGAGCGGATGCGTGAGCGCGTCGAAGTCGCCCGTTGATACGACGAGGAGGTACTCGACAATGTTGATGCGCACTGACCCCTTCCGCGAGCTGGACCGTTTCACCCAGCAGTTCTTCGGCACGACCGGCACGTGGTCGCGACCGTCCGCGATGCCGATGGATGCCTGGCGCGACGGCGACACGTTCTACGTCCAGTTCGACCTCCCCGGCGTCAGCCCCGACGCGATCGACCTGGACGTCGAGAAGAACACGCTCACCGTCAAGGCCGAGCGCCGCCCCGCGCAGCGCGGCGACAACGCCGAGGTCCAGCTCTCCGAACGCCCCCTCGGCGTCTTCTCCCGGCAGCTGTTCCTCGGCGACGCCCTCGACACCGAGCACATCACCGCCTCCTACGAGGCAGGCGTACTCACCCTCACCATCCCGGTCGCCGAGACCGCCAAGCCCCGCAAGATCCACATCAGCGGCGGCAGCGACCACAAGGAACTCCAGGCCTGACCCCCCCATCGGCCTGGTGCCCCAGAGGAAACCGTGCCGCGCGGGCGGAACACCCCCGCCGCCCGTGCGGCACCCCTGACCCGCGCCGTGCGCCGAATCGCGCAGGAGAGGCTGTTCAAAGCAGCAAGCTGATCAGCTGCTAGAGCCGCACTTTGCGGGGCGCCAGTTCAGATCCCCGCCCGGAAGACCGTCCTCGCAGCGTACGCCGACGTCCGGATACAGCTGCCGCAACTGCCGCACCGCTGCGTCGGAACCTGCCCTCAAAACCGCACGACCGCTGATCGAATGCCGTTGGGCGGTCGCGTCGCGCTGCGGCACCCGACGGCCAGGTCGCTACCCGAGGTGTCCACGGGGTGACCTAGCCGCCGGGTGGCGGCGACTACGAGGTGGCGGTGAGCGGCAGCCCGGGGAAGACGCGCTTCGGCCCGTCCGGTTCGGCGGCCGCCATGCCGTCTACCGCCGGCCACCCCACGAGCAGTTCGCTCGCCGTGCGGGTGTTCGCGGGATCGGCCGCGGCGGTCATCAGGTCGGCTGCCTCGGCCTCGCCGGTGTGCGGCGGGACGACCAGCAGATCCAGGCGCCGAGGTGCGTAGGAGCGCACCATGACCTCGTTCTCGTCCTGCTCCTGGAGGAACCAGCCGCCGTGGACCACGTGGCCGGCGACGGGGATCAGGTGGGGGATCACGGGCCAGTGGGTGGGGTTCAGCACGACGCGCGTGACACGCCCCCACCGCGCATCCAACTCAGCCGCCAGTGGAGGTAGTTCGGTGAGGAGATCGTGCGAGCGCGGCCACCAGGCTCCGTCCAGGCGGCCTCGGGAGGCGCCGTCGGGGGTGAGTGAGAGCCGGAGGGCCGGTGCAGCACCCGGCTGTGCGGGTACCTCAGCGAGTTGCAAGCGGTCGAGGGTGACAGTCATGTCATGGACCCGTCTCCGAGCCCACTCACGTGGGCCCGGGATTGGTGGTCGCCGGAGACGAAACCAGTATCGGGGCCAGTTCACGAAGTGCCTTCGGTAGGTCCAGCCTACTCCGACACAGTGTCAGACCCACTATGGCAGGAGCCGGGGCACGGCCGGAGAACATGTCGACGGCGAGGCCGGCGTCACCTTCCTCGGCCGAGCCGGCGCGGCAGGTGCCCACAGCGCAGTGGAAGCCGGCACGTCGGCGCCGGCCGCTGCTCCTAGAGGCTGAAGAGACCGATGGCGTGGCCGTCGTGGTCGACCACCGGCCAGGTGGTCAGGCCGCGGGCGCGCATGGCGTTGGCCGCGCCGTCGGCAGGCATGTCGGGGGTGGCGAACGGGGCGCGGTCGAGGACGATGTCGCGCACGGCGGTGCGTTCGGTGTACCAGGATCGGGCCTGGAACGGCGCGAGGTGCAGGCGGGTGAGCAGCCCGGCGCAGCGGCCGTCGTCGTCGCGGACCAGGACGTGGTCGGCGCCGGAGCCGTTCAGGATGTCCATCGCGGTGTCGGCGGTGACGTCGTCGCTGATCTGCAGGTCAGGTGTGGTCATGAGGTCGCTGACCGTGGTGGTGGCCGTGGGGCGTTCGAGGGTGGTGGTCATGGGCGGACTCCTTCGCGTCGCTCCCGCCGGTGGTGGCGGCGGTCCGGGTGCTGCGGTGGGGTGCGGTGTCCTAGGCGGCGAGGACGACTCGCTTCGGTGCCGCGCTGCGCGAGCCGGCGGCGGTCCGCGGGGTGCGGCCGGCCTGGGTGGGACGGCCGGCCTGGGTGGGTCGGCCGCGGCGGTTGCGGCTCGCGGAGGGCCTGCGGCGCGGGCGTTCGACGACGGGGTCGGCGATCACGGTGGGGATGCCGGTGGGCACGCGGGCGCCCGTGATCCGGGCCAGCTCCTCGTCGCCGGCACTGACCTTGGTGGTGACGGGGGTGATGGCGGCGGTGGCCATCATGCGGGCCATCTCGCGGCGCTGGTTGGGCAGGACCAGGGTGACGACGGTGCCGGACTCGCCCGCACGGGCCGTGCGCCCGCCGCGGTGCAGGTAGTCCTTGTGGTCGGCCGGCGGGTCGAGGTTGACGACCAGGTCGAGCCCGTCGACATGGATGCCACGCGCGGCGACGTTGGTCGCGATCAGCGCGGTCACCTGGCCGTTGCGGAACTGCTCCAGGGTGCGGGTGCGCTGCGGCTGGGACTTGCCGCCGTGCAGCGCTGCGGCCTTCACGCCGTTGGCGAGCAGGTCCAGCACCAGGCGGTCCGCGCCGTGCTTGGTGTCGGTGAACATGATCACGCCGCCGTCGCGGGAGGCGATGTGGGCGATCGTGGCGCTCTTGTCGAAGTTCTGCACGTGCAGCACGTGGTGCTCCATCGTGCTGACCGCTCCCGCGGACGGGTCCACGGAGTGGGTGACCGGGTCCTTGAGGAAGCGGCGCACCAGCCGGTCGACGTTGCGGTCCAGCGTCGCGGAGAACAGCATCGTCTGGCCGCCTTCGGCGACCTGGTCGAGGAGCTCGGTGACCTGCGGCAGGAAGCCCATGTCGGCCATCTGGTCGGCCTCGTCGAGCACCGTGATGCCGACGCCGTCGAGCTGGCAGTCGCCGCGCTGGATCAGGTCCTTGAGCCGGCCGGGCGTGGCCACCACGACCTCCGCGCCACGGTTCAGCGCTTGGGCCTGGCGACCGATCGACATGCCGCCCACCACGGCCGCCATCCGCAGGCGTACCGCGTGGGCGAAGGGGGTGAGCGCGTCGGTCACCTGCTGCGCGAGCTCGCGGGTGGGCACCAGCACGAGCGCCAGCGGGCGGCGCGGCTCGGCCCTCTGCCCGGCGATGCGGGCCAGCACGGCGAGACCGAACGCGATGGTCTTGCCGGAGCCGGTGCGGCCTCGGCCGAGGACGTCACGCCCGGCCAGCGAGTTCGGCAGGGTTGCGGCCTGGATCGGGAACGGCGCGGTGACGCCCTGTCGGGTCAGCACCGCCAGCAGCGCCTTCGGCATCCCCAGCTCGGAGAACGACTCGACGGCCGGCAGCGCCGGGGTGGTGCTGACCGGCATCGCGAACTCGCCCTGCGGGGAGGAGTTCTGACGGCCACCCCGCCCGGAGGAGCTGCGGCCGCCGGCCGGCCGGTCATCGTAGAAGGAACTGCCGCCGGAGCGGGATCCGTAGGCGGCGGCGCCGGAGCGGGAGTTGGAGCTCTGGTAGGAGGAGCGACGGGAGCGGTTCATGTGGAGACCTTCCTCAGGGCGGCACGTCACGAGGAAGGCTCCGCAGCGCGGGGCGCCGGCGGAGACCGCAAGGGAACGAGCCAGAACGTGTGAAGAGCGGGGCGTGGACGGAAGAACCGTGCGGCACGTCACCTGCGGTCGGCGCTCACCGAAGATCGGGAGCGCGAACCTCGAACCGTGGGATCTCACGGCAGGGCGCCGATCCGGACGCGGCGCTGGGCGTCTCGCGTGGGGATGGCCGCCAGTGGCGAAGCCAGGGGGCCTGAACGGCCGGGGGTGTGTAATGCGGAAGGGCCCGCACCGAGCGTGTACGCGGTGCGGGCCCCTCGCTGCCAGGCGGGTGCCTCAGCAGAAAAACTACAGCGGACGAATGTTCTCGGCCTGCGGGCCCTTCTGGCCCTGCGTGACGTCGAACTCGACCTTCTGGCCCTCGAGCAGCTCACGGAAGCCGTTGGCGTTGATGTTCGAGTAGTGGGCGAAGACGTCAGCGCCGCCACCGTCCTGCTCGATGAAGCCGAAGCCCTTTTCCGCGTTGAACCACTTCACAGTGCCATTAGCCATAAAGAAATCTCCTTCAAGGGGCTGTCCGAAGCACGCACAGTGCGGGCTTCGAGTGCCGCGATGATGACCCACCCGGGGAAGAGCCGGGAAACAGAAATGCGCCTGCGAAACATCAGCAGGCGCACACAAAGTTCATGGGAACCACTACTGCAACTAAGACGACTCTAGCAGGCCCCGGCCTTCCGTGGTGGATTATTTCACTCCCGGTTTTGCAGGGGCCTCCCCTCGGGCCCGCCGCCCCCGAGTTGCCAGGGACGCCAACGCTCGCTGCGGGCAGGGTGGTTGACGGCATAGCGCTTGTCCGGGGCGGCGGCTCCACTGGCAGCGTGACATGGGCGATCCCCGAGGTACGCCGCGTGGACTCTCGCCATTTCGGCCCCGGCTCGGCCCCGCCACCGGTTCCGGTGGCGACAGGGGACGGCACGATTCGAATTCCGACCCGTCCGCGCTCGAGTTCCACCGAAAGGCCCCGCTCCCGCGATTTCCGGCGCATACTGCAAGGAATGACGAAATCAGCAGCAGTCCGCCGGCCCCTGCCCACCAGCCCCTTCAAAGTCCGGGTCCAGGCGCCGCTCAAGCGGTTCGCCGTCGGCGACCGAGTCACCCACGACCGCTATGGCCTCGGCCGGGCCATCGGCGTCGAAGGCGACGGCGACATCGCCGTACTCGTCGACTTCGGATCGCGGCAGGAACGCATCACCCAGCCGTACGCCGCGATGTTCAAACTCTGACCCCGGGCGCCCCGCGCTTCGCGGCCGAACGTGCCGCACCGCTCGCGGGCGGTCCCCGCGCCGAGGCGACGGCGCACCGTTGCCTCGGCATCATCTGGGGGCTCTTGCCCCGGCCATTGACCGCCGCGCAGCAGCCGGCCTGCCTTCGCGGCAGCGGGGACCCGTCGAAGCCCGGCCGCGTAGGCCGGCGACACCCCGTGCGCACTGCAGTCACCGCCTTGAGGCGGACTCCCGGACACCGACCGCCGTGTCCTAATCTGGGACTCATGTCGAACCCTGACGGGCTGCTCGTCGACATCGCCGCGATGGTCGAGTCCGAGCACACCAACCAGATGTCCTTGACCGTGGTGGTCCCCGGCGCAGTGATCACCGGCCGGCTCGCGCCGATTTCCCTGTGGTGGGAGCGGGTGGCGGAGGTCCTTCAGGCCTCTGAGCACCTGAAGCCGTTCGCCGCTCTCTTCGCGCCGCCCGCCGAAGGCCCGCCCGCGCGGCCCACCCACCTCCACCTCCACCGCGCGAAAATCCTGCAGGGCAACTTCGCCCTGCCCCACACCGGCGGCATGTACCGCATCGCCATCGAGGACATCAGCAGCTGGACGATCGGGGACCTCGGTTACTCCGACAGCTGAGACGGTGAGTAGGAGGCCAAGTGCCCGCTTCGAGGCTGGAGCCGGGTGAGGCGGGCCGGTCGTGAGTCCGATCGCCAGGCTGTGAGCGGAGCGAGGAGTCGGGCCCGCGCCAACCTGCGGTCTGGAAGCCGCTGGAGCGTCACCCCGGCTCCAGGTCGGTCCGGGGGGCGCTGAGCCTGACCGGCGGAGACCTGCCGCAGTTCGCTTCGGCAGGCGGCGGCGGTCAGGTCACCGCGGTCGTACGGGAGTGCGTAGCCACACGGGAGTTGGGTCGGCAGGCGGCACATAAGGCGCTCGCCGTCGAGGCTGGTGAGGGCGGCGCCGGTGTGCCGGCGGGTGGCTTCGGTGGTGGTGTCCAAGGGCTGGGGGAGGGGGATCTGCGAGGCGAAGGCGGTCTCGGGTGCACGTCGGAGTGCGTCCGAGACCGCGGCGGGGGCCGAGTGTTGCGGGGCGGACTGTCAGCGCAGGGCGCGTCGGTGCCTGGTCGAGCGCACGGCGAGGAAGGCCACGTCGGCGACGAGGAGCACGATGCCGATGACGAGCAGGTAGATCAGCCCGTGGACGACGGCGCCGACGAGGCCGAGCACGATGGCGATGAGGACCACGAGGAGGAACAGGGCCATGACATGCCTCCTTGGTCGGGTGATCGGTCAGCGCCGGGCGAGCTGGCGCTCGCCTGCGGCGCCGCTCTGGTAGGCGAGGTTGTAGTGCCGGAAGACCGCTTCCTCGTCCTCGGCGGGCAGGACGTCGTCCGTGCCGATCGCGGGGCAGTCCTTCACCAGGGCCTTGTCGTAGACGACCTTGACGTATCCCGGACCCACCGTTGCTCCGTCGAGGGGTACGAAGACCAGGCGGTGGCGGGTGGGCAGGCCGACCTGCACGGTAGCCATGGCCGCCTCGTCGGTGCTGGTGTCCACGTAGATCGCCTCCAGCGTGCCGATCTTGTGGCCCCCCGTGTCCACGACGTCGTGGGTGCGCCACTCGCGGATGTCCCCTACCTGGATCATCGAGGCTCCCTTCACGCCGCTGTGCCGGGCGCGGGCCGGGCCCGTGGCTGGTGATCTGCATCTCCCAGGGTGCCCCGTCTGCGGGCGGACACCAACTCCCGCGCCCGTTCAAACCACACCAGCAGTCGGCACCCCTCCTCCGCGCCGGACCGGGCTGGCGGACCTGGTCGCGCTGCGGCGGGCAGGTCGCTGGCCAACGCGTCGCGCAGTGCGTACAGCGCCGCAGTGTCCGCGCACTCCGCCAGGTTCGGCAGAAGCTCCCGGATGCGATCGTCGTCGCCGGCGCGTACCGCCGCCACGATCGCGGTGATGACGGCGTCTACCCGGCTCGGGCCGTCCTGGCCCGCTGGTCTTGATCCGGGGCGTCGCGGTGCCGGGCCGGCTACCGGGGTACCGACGGACAGCCGCCGTGGCACCGGGCGGTGTCGAGGGCGTCGCGCAGGGCGGGCAGATCGGCGATGGCGGCCTGTTCGGCGAAGCGGGCCAGCAGCCGGCGCAGGACCCGTTCGTCCCGGTCACGGACGGCTTCGCCGATGGCGGCCACCAGCGACGCCTTGGTATGCGGGTCGGGGGTGCGCCCGTGCGGCGCGGTCTGCCGCCCTTCCACTGTTCGCCTCCCGTTCGATCCGTTCGCGCTCCTGAGCCGCTGAGCGTGGCTTCCTCCGTCATGCGGCTGCGCCTGCGGGCCCGGTCCGTCCGGCCCCCGCGCGGGACGGAGAATACCTCCCCGGCGGACACGGAAAAATCTGTGCTCGCTGGAGTAGACATTGCCTGGTGTCGTGGCTAGTGTTTCTCTCGTAAACGCGGTCAAGTGGTACCCGCCAGACACGAACTGGCGGGCAGTAGTACGGAAGTTCGCAGGTCGGCACGGTGGCAGGGTCCTGAAGCCAGGGTGGTGCAGTAAGGCGACAGGACCGGCGGCCGGGCCGGGCGGCCCGCAGTGATCAGGGGCCCGCCAAGGAGCGGTACCGCGGTAGATGCAGGTGCAGTACCGGCAAGTGAAGTTGAGTTGAGCGGTACCAGCAGTCGCGGTACGCGGTATCCCAGTGAAGGCGCCAGGCTGCGGGCGCGCGTGCTGGGAGTCCGGCAGTGGGGTTCCAAGCCGAGCAGGTGAGCAGGACGGGCAACGGGGCTGGCTGTCGGACCAGGCAGTTGAAGTTCAGCAGTACCGAGCAGTTCGCTAATCAGTCAGTACAGAGGATGAACGGAGGGACAGAGCGCCATCAGGATCGCCCGGCCCGTGAAGACGTCACCCGGGCGGACACCGCAGACCCCCTTTTGAGCAAGAGGACGGTGGTTTCCGGTCACGCATACGCGATCCCCGCACTTCCCCTCCCCCGGGGAGTAGCGGAACAAGGAACCCGGCCCAGGCCGGTAGATGGTGTTTTTTCCCCTTCGGGGCCCCGGAGCCGCCCCGGCGCCGGGGGCCCCCCACGCGGTCCCCCCGCACAAACACTCAGTCTCTGTTTCACAA
>NZ_JBHYGR010000094.1:0-10992 GCF_042738155.1 Kitasatospora sp. NPDC059088
GCGCGGGGGGGGGGGGGGGGGGGGGGGGTGGAGGGGCGCCCGCCGGGGGGGGGGGGCGGGGGGGGCGGGCGCCCCCCCGGGGGGGGCGCCGCGCCCCCCCCCCCCCCGACATCTAGGTGAGCAGGCGCGGTGCCAGCACGCGTACCGCCTCGACGACGGCCGCGACCAGGTGGCGCGGCGCCAGTGTGGCGTCAGACAGGATGTCCAGCTGGCCGTCGGGGTCTGCGGAGTCCAGGGCGTCCAGGGTGGCGCTGTCCTCCTCGTCGTCGCAGGCCCAGCTCCGGGCCTCCTGGACGAGGGCCTCGATCAGCCCCAGCGCCGCAGCGTTCGCGTGATCCGGGCCGGCGGCGGCAGCCGTGGTCACGAGCAGTTCCTTCCAGGGAGGGAGCGCGCCGACGGAGTGCCGGACGGAGCGGGGAGGGCGGAGAGGGGCGCCGTCGCGTGGACGTGCATCCGGTAGAGCGTCCGGAGCCGGACGGCCAACTGCGGGGTCGGCTGCGGCCGGCCGCAGATCGGGGCGGGAGTGAGCAGGCTCCGGGCCCTGACCGGAAGGCGCCAGTCTGTCCGCAGCCAGCAGCCCCCCGGGTGGCGGGGGCAGGCCGTCCAACGGGCCGCGAAGCCGAAGGGGTGGAGAGCATGCACCAGCAGGTCGTTGTGCCCTCCGGAGCCGTACTGCTGCTCCACGGTGCCGAGCGGGCCGTCGAGGACCCAGGTGCCGCTGCCGAGTTCCACGCCACGGTGCACGCGGATCTCCTCGTGCAGCGTCAAGGCCGGCAGCGGCGACCACCGCGCCGCGTGCACGGGCCAGACGGTGACTTCTCGGCTGCCGCCGGGGCGGTCGTGCTCGACGGCGTACCCATGGCGGTGCAGTGCGGTGGTGACGGCGCCCGCGGCGGCTTCGTGGTCGGTGGTCAGGGTCCAGTGGCCCGACGGTCCGGCTCTGCCTGTCACTAGGCCGGTGGTGAAGTGCCGGAAGCCCGGGTGGCGTTCGAGGTCGAGGGCGGCGTGGGCGAGCGCCGTGATGCGGGCGGGGTCGAAGTGAGCGGGAGGCATCGGCTTCCTCGGATCGGGGCGGGTGGCCTCGGGCGACGCCGCGAGGCAGGCGGTTCAGTGGTGGGCGGGTGGTGGTGGTGGTGGCCTTTTCCAGGCCAGTTCGGCGTGGATCTGGGGGAGTGCGTGGTGATGGTCTCCAGTGCGGCGCCGGCGGCCGGGGGCCGGATGTCCGGCATGGTGGCGGCCGGGACCTGCGGGCCCGCGGCCTGCTCGGGATGGTGCCGTTCGGGAGCAGGGGCGGCCCCGCAGGTGTGCCGGGTGGTCAGGTCGCGAGGGCCTTCAAGGCGGGCAGGACCTCGGCGGCCGGCAGCGGCCGGAAGGCGAGGCGGACGGAGGGGCCCCGGTACACGCAGGCCCGGTGCACGGTGCCGGTGCGGTCGGCGCGCTGGATGCCGCACTGCACGTGGTCGTCGGGGAACCGCAGCCTGCTGGTGTCGACGTCCGCCAGGCTCGGGGATCGGGTGCCGTCGGCCCTGACGTAGCGGTCAACGGGGCCGAGCAGCGCGTTCACGAGGCGGTCGGCGGCAGCGGTGGTGAACTCGCGTCCGGTGACGGTGGCGATGCCGTCCTTGAGGTGGAGCAGCAGGTGGCCGCCGACGTTGGCGGTGAGCAGCTGGGCGCCGTCGCTGCGCCGGTGGGGGCTGATCATCAGCTGCGGCAGCGCGGCCAGGGCCTGCGGGACGTCGCCGGAGGCGGCGGAGGGCATGTGTGTCTCCTTGGCTGGAGTGCGGGTTGAGGACGGGCGCCGCCAGGCATCCCGACATAAAGAACAATACCACATAAAACCTGCTTCAATGGGCTGGGCTCCGTCCCGCTGTCACGAGGTGATGGCCTCCAGGTAGGGAGCGCAGCCTGCGGCGAGGGGCTGGTGGTACTCCGTCACCCGGGCAGCGAGGTGGGCGCGGACCGGGCGCGGCGCGCACCTGGCCGCCTCGCCGACCCTCTCCGCCCAGTCGTGGTGGTGCGGGTCGCCGGAAGGGCCCGAGTCGAGCAGGTAGAGCCGGACCGGCGGCCTGGTGGCGGCGGCGGTGGTGACCCCGGGGGTGCGCGCGGAATGGACCAGGCGCCGGCCCTGGTAGATGCGGACGTAGACCTCTCCGGCGTCATCGTCGTGGTCGACGACGACGTGGAGCGGCCGACGGGGGCGCGGACGGCGGCCAGGCACAGCAGGGCGCCGAGCAGGGCGGTGACGGCGAGGACGATCATGGGGACCTTCTTCTCTGGTGGTGGTCGGCGAGCAGCTGGGCATCGTGGGCCCGGCGGGGAGCGGGCTGGGCCGGTGATCGGCGGGGTGCAGGCGGTGCACCGGGGCGGGCCCGGCGGACTGGCCGGCGGTGCGGTGCGGCCCGGGCTCCTCGACGGGGCCTTCGTCCCCGGGGCGGCCGGCGCCCGCCCGGCCGTCCTTGGCCGGGGCGGGCACCGGCTCTGCGGCCCGGACCACGAGGGTGCGGGCCGCAGGCAGTTCGGGGGACGGGCTACTGCTGGTAGGCGGCGATCAGCTGGCGGACCTCGGCCTCGCTCTTGCAGCCGGGGTGGCGGTTGGCGCTCGGCGGGTTGCCGTTGCGGCCGCGGAGGTGGCTGTAGTGCTTCATGACCACGGCCCCGCACAGGTCGCAGCGCAGGAGCCAGAGGTTGTCGGAGCCGGGGTAGCCGCTTAGGGGCGTCCAGTGGAACTCCGTGACCCTGGCGATCGCCGCAAGGGCGCTGTCCCGGTTGCGCTTCTCGTCCATCCGCGGGTGCAGAAGCGGTGCCGGGCCGTACGGGCTGGGCACCTCGGCCACCGTGTCGGTCAGCGGGACGGCCTGGATCCGGCCGTTGACGAACTCGTTGGCCAGCCAGTCCGCGGCCTTGTCCTGGCCCTTGGAGCCGACGGCGGGGCGGCGCACGTTGTGCACCTGGCCGTTGTTGTCCTCGGCCAGCCAGTCGCGGTGCCATCGGGAGACGTAGCCGAGCAGTCGCGGTTCCTCCTCCGCGCCGATGATCACGGGGCGGCGGCATTGGTTGTTCGGCGCTCCGATGCGGTACGCCAGGGTGGTCGTGGTGGTGCTCATGGAGTCAGGTCTTCCTTCGGGTGGAGTGCGGGTTGACGGCGCCCCGGGGGCCTCCCCGGAGCGTCGGGCGGTCGGGCGGCGTCGGCGCGGCCCGTGCGGGTCAGGCGGCACCGCGGTGGTCGAGCGTGCAGGTGCGCGCCGTGACGCTGGTGTTGTTGTATGGCGCGTACTTCTTGGCGGCGGCCTTCGCGTTCTCTTCGGACGAGAAGCAGACGGTGGTGCTGCCGCGGCGGCTGATGGCGTTGGAGAACGTCAGCCGCGGGTGGGCGCCGTGCGGCAGCTCCACCAGTACGGCGGTGGTGCCCGCCGCCTCGTCCGCGCTCAGCCCGGCGTCCATCGCGCGCAGGCGCAGGGACTCCAGCTGGACGGTGGCCTTCGCCAGGTCGGCGGGGCGCGGCTCGACGGCGATCTGCCGGGCGAGTTCCTTGGCCCAGTCGGCCAGGTCCAGCAGGTCGGCGACGGCTGCGCCGGGCCGGGTGCAGGCGACGCGAGCGGCGGAGGCCGCGAGCAGCATCAGGCCGTTCTCCGGGCCGGTCAGCCGGGCCACGGCGCCGCGCAGCAGGCTGAGGGCGTAGGCGGTCTCGTCGTGCTCACGCACGCCCGGCCGGGCCAGGACGCGCCGGGCGAAGGCGTCGGCGGCGCGGCCGCGCTCCGCAGCGAGGCGGATCCGAAGGGCGGCCCGGTCACCCGCGACGGGCCTGCGGGCCAGGCGCCGGGCGATGTGGGCGATGTCGTAGAGGGTCTCGACGTCGCGGTAGACGTCGGCGGCGGTGCGCTCGGGCATGGCTGTTCCTCGTGGTGGGTGCGCGGTGGTTGCGGCGGAAGCGGTGCGGGTCGCAGGCCCGGGCCGGTGGTAGGCGGCGGCGCCGGGTCGCGCTGGCCGGTGGTCCGGCTCCGGGCGATGGTCGGCGGCCGCCGCCGGGGCGGCGGGCCTGCCCGCCGTCAGCTCTCGCGCGAGTCCGGGCCGGGCTGGCGGGGGATGCGGCCCTTGGCGCTGTTCTCCGAGCTGGTGCGCGGCCGGGGAACCGTGGGGATGGCGCGCTCGCGGAAGTCGTCGCCGGTGCTGCCGTTCTGCTGGGACATGCCTGCTCCTTGGTGAAAGGCGGGTTGATTCGGGCGGGCCCGCCCGGGCCCTTCCGACATGGAAAACATTACCACATGGAACGTGCAGAATCGAGTGTGCCAAGCCTCTATCCACCCGAACGGCGCAGCTCAAAGGCCACGGGACGGGCCGCGCACCCCGCACTCAGGCCGCTACCCGCTCCTCGGCCCCGCCGCCGCCGAGCGCGCCCAGCATCCACGGCGCCCCCGCCAGCAGCACCGCGCACTGCCGCCACGACTCCCGTACCGCAGCAGCCACCGCCACCGGATGCTCCCGCACCTGCCCGAACACCCCCGCCGACGGGTACAACCCCGTCCCCCTCTCCCAGGTGACCGCCCACCCCGGCCGCTCCTTGTCCGCAATCAGCGTCGGCGCCGCCACGTACGACTCCTCCACGATCGGGAACACCCCCTCCTCCCGACTCCTCGTCACCACCCGCGCGATCCCCCCGGGGCCGCCCCACACCCCCGTCTCGGCCAGCCGCGCCGCATACCCCAGCACCGCCAGCGCCTCCCCGCGCGGCATCGGTGCCAGCGAGAGGACCGACCGCCACGTCGTCCCCTTGCGCACGCACCGCGGCCCGGGCGAGTCACACCGCTGCTCCGGCAGCTTCAAGCACGCCTTGCACCTCGGCCCCGCCGGCTTCCCCGCCCTGCACGCCTCGCACCGCGGGCCGTGCTGCTCCTTGCAGCTTTTCGAGCGGCCCTCCTCGATGACCCGGCGGACCTGGTAGACCGTCCACGGCATCGCCGCCATGGCGGCCTCGGCGATCGCCAGCACCTCGGCGTTGCCGGAGGCCGTCAGCTCCCGGCGCAGCGAGGAGCCGGAGTAGAGGGTGCACAGCGGGTTGAGCGCCTCGGCCATGTACTCCAGCACCAGCGCCTTGGCGATGGAGCGCGGGAAGAGCGCGGCGCGGGCCATGTGGGCCTTGATCGAGCCGGCGCTCACCGGGAACGGGCACATGGTGCAGTAGCTCTTGGGCCAGGTGACCCCGAAGCGCCCGTGCAGGTAGTCCAGCAGGTGCGGCCGGTCCCACCCCCACTCGATCAGCGGGTAGCGCGGGTGGCGGTGCGGGCTCGCGAAGGTGCGGTCGCGCTCCGCGCGGGAGCGCTCCAGCGCGTCGAAGCCGATCCAGTGGCAGAACCGCCCGTTGATGTTCTGCCCGAACCACAGGTCGAGTACCTCGCCCTTGAAATTCTGGCTGCACAGCCTGCGGCCGGCCTGGTACATCGGCAGGGTGCCGGTGACCCGAAGCTCGTCGCCCAGGGTCCAGGGCCCGCGCGCGACGATGCGCTCGGGGCTGCGGGTGTCCGACAGCACCACGATGCCGTCCCGGGCCAGCGACGGCCCGCCGCGGGCCACCTGGACGTAGCGGACCTGACGGGCACGCAGCAGCGGCAGCACGTGCTCCTCGGCCAGCGCCAAGGTATCCGGCCACTCCTCACCGACAACCGCTGTGACGACGATCAAATCGGACAGGTCGGCGCGCAGCCCGTAGCGCACCGGGTCCTCCAGGACCCGGACCAGGATCGCGGTGGAGTCGGCCCCCAGCCCCCAGCAGAGCACGGTGACCCCGCACTCGCAGGGGCCGCTGGCGGCGAACTCGGGGACGGGCGCGGTGAACATGGCGTTCTGCATGGGAGACCTCGGGGAAGCGGGTTGAACCGGCCCGGGGCGCCAACCCCGGGCCGGACTGGTACTGCTGCGCTCGCGGTACCGCGGGATGCCGTCCCGTACGGGAATCGCGAGCCGTCCGGCCGAGCGGCCACCAGCGGCACGCGGGAGGTCATCGGGCCGAACGGCGGGGGCCGGTCAGCCCTGCTGCTCGGCGCCGGGGTGCAGCGCGGCGCGGACGGCGCAGCCGGTGACCTCCTCCAGGAGCCGGGTGCGCTCGGCCGGATCCTCCTCCAGCGCGATCCTGCGCACGACCGTCTCAGGCACCACGACTTCGCCGCCCCGGTCGCAGCCGCCGGTGAACGTGCCCACGCCGCTGGCGTGGGTGACGATGAGCCCGGGCTCGCCCTGCTCCTCCTCGGTCCAGAGCTCGAAGGCCAGGCCGGGCAGGCCGGTCAGCGCCTTGGCCAGGGCGAGCACGGCGTCCTGGTCGCCGAAGTAACCGGTGAAGTCGCCGGTCAGCGAGCTGGGGGTGTTCGACTCGTCCGGTTCGAGGTCGAGCTCGCTGAGCGCCTCGCTGATCTGGGCGCGCACCTCCGTGGTGTCCGGTGCGGCGTGGATGCGCAGGCGGAGGTAGTTCTCGTGGTTGGACATGGGTGATCGCTTTCGTGGTGGTCGGGGGTGGGCGTGGGCGGGCCGGATGGGTGCGGCCATGCGGCCGGGCCGCCGGACGCAGGGGGTCGGGGTCGCCCGAGACGGAGGCCCCGGTGCGGGGTCAGTCCTGGTCGGGCAGGATCAGGGGGTTCGTCTGGTCGATCGCTTCGACCAGACCGGCGCGGGGCGCCTCGGCGTCGACCAGGGCGGCGATCTTCTGGGTGAGGATCTCGGGGACGGAGTGGCGGGCACCGAACCCGTGGCTGTGGAACGGGTGGCCGCTGGCGCCGAAGTGCGAGTCCACCGTCCAGCCAGCCTTGGCCGCCCGGCGCGACAGGAACATGGCCTCCGGCTTGGCCTGGGGGGCGTCGGTCAGGCGGAGGCGGGTGTACAGGCCCACGATCGGCCCGTCGATCCATGCCTTCTCGCGGCGCTCGGCTGTGACGAACAGGGTCGTCGTCCCGTCCTGGCCGGTGATCTCGATCAGAACGAGCTGCTGGTGCTCGGACATGACGGCTCCTCGGGTGAGCGCGGGTTGATCCGGGGCGACCGCCAGGCCACCCCGTCACAAGAAACTATACCACATCAAACATGCTCATGTGGGCGTGGAAACCCCCTTCCCGGGGATGATGGGCGACTCCTCAGGCCCGGCGGCGAACGGGATCAAGGTCTCCCACGATCCCGCCGTGCGGTCGAGCAGCGGGAGCAGCCAGGCGTTCGCCGCCAGCAGCACCGCGAGCCGCGCCAGGTGCCACCGGTACGCCTTGGGCATCAGCTTGTCGTACCGGAGCAACTGGAGCTCACCGAACGACAACTGGCCCTGGCGCTTGCGCAGCACCGGCATGCGGTTCGCCACCATGCCGACCCTGATGTCGGGCCCGGCCGCGATCAGGTCGGACGCGGCCTGGTCCACGTAGCCGGCCTCCTCCAGCGCCGCCAGGTCCGCGAACACGTCGGCCTGCGGATCGGTCGGCAGAATCAGGTAGTCCTCGGTCCCGCCGCGGCTGAACCGGTAGAACAGGTTCGCCGGCGTCCCGAGCCGCGCCGCAACGTCCTTCACCCGGCTGACGGCCTTGGTGTAGGCGTAGAAGCGCACGTGCGGGGCCGACTCGGCGATACGCCACCACGCCTCGGTGTACTCGGTCGAGAAGAAGTCGCCGGAGTCGTGAACACGGACGGCGGCGCCACCGCGGTACCGCCGGTCCCGCAGCTCCTCGACCATCCACTGCTCCCACAGCTCCGGCATCTCCTGCACCATCTGCAGGTTGCCGAGGTGGTTCGCGGCCACGTCCGGGAACCGCTTGTAGGAACTGCCTGGTGCGTAGGCGAAGCACATGGCCGCGCAGACGGACGCCTCCGGACACGTGTTGAACCAGCTCCCGTCGGCGCGCTGAACCACCCACGCCGGCAGGGTCCACGTGAAAATGCCGTCCCGGGCCAGGTCGGAGTTGCCGCCGCTCAGCAGGAAGGCGCGCGGCTTGGCAGGGATGTCGAAGAGAGTCAGGGCTTCCATCGTGGCGCTCCGGTCGAGGGGCCCGGGAAGGAGCGGCCTCGGCGGCCCCTCCCCGGGGATCTGGTGGTCGGTCAGCCCTGGCGGGCGGGGATCGCGGTGGCGGCGCCGCGCAGGAAGGCGACAGCACCGGCCGTCGTGCGGCCCCGGGCGTCACCCCAGTTCCACACCGTCGCGCGCAGGTACGCCTGCGCCCCGCTCCTCCACCAGTGCGGCACCACGACGGGACGGCCGTGGACGTGATCGGCCAGGACGATCAGCGCGGCGTCCACCAGGGCGCCCCGCTGCTCCCGTAGGAGCCCGCGCCGGGCGCGCACGGCCGCCGCCAGTGCATGGGTGACCGTGGCCGGGCCGGTCCACGGAGCCTGCGCCCACTCCCGCCCGCCCTGGTGCAGGCCCACCAGAGCCAGGTGATCGGCGGCCGACTCCAGCAGAGCGGCCACCGCCGGGTGAACCCGCGCGGGGCTGCCGCTGCGCCCCGGTGCCTCGGCGGGCGCGGGCCGGACGCCGAGTTCCTCGACCCGGCTCCAGAGGCGGCGCAGCGCGCTCGGGTCGCCGTCGGGGGCGGTGGTGGTCTCGGCGTACCGGCCCGCGTGGTCGTTGATCCGCATGGTCGCGGTCCTGCTGGCCCGGTTGGCGCGGGCGACGACGCTGTGGCCGCCGGAGGTCACGCCGAAGATCAGCCCCTGCGTCATGGCCTCGGCGGAGAGGGCCTGCACGTCGGCGGTGAAGGTGTCGGCGGCCGTGAGGGGGCCGAACGGGCGCTTGCGGGTCACTGGACTTCCCTTCGGATGAAGCGGGTTGAGAGGGGTGGCCGCCCGGCCGCCCCGTCGTGAAAAACTATACCACATGAAACATGCTCGCATGGAGGTGGCGCCCCCCGTTCCACGCCGGGCTGCTCCCGTCAGCGGGTGGGCGGGGCCGCGTCGGCGTCCAGTAGCGGCAGGGCGGCGCTCGTGATGGCCGTGATCTGCGCGGCGGTCCAGGTCGATCCGTCGAAGCTGACGTGCAGCAGCTCGGCGACGGTCTCGGGCCGGCGGACCGTCAGGCGGATCTCGTAGTGGCTCCGGTGGTGCGCCCCGGCCCGGAGCCCGTTGGCCTCGGCGCGGGCGCCTTCGAGATCCCACGTGGACGGGGTGACGCGCTGTTCGTCGGCGCTCTCCGGGGTGTGGTGGCTGATCAGGTTGAGGAGCCGCTCGTCGTGCTGGCACTCCCCGGAACAGACGACCAGTGCGGCGCGGGTGCCGCCGACGATGACGGCGTGCCGGTTGCGCTGTGTGCGGATCTCCACGTGCGGGGCCCGTACATACAAGGTGCGCTCCAGCCAGAAGCCCCGGCCGTGCTGGTCCCAGAACTGTTGGCCGACCTCCCAGCCCGCGAGGCGGTTGATCTGCTCGTAGTCCCAGGGCTCCCCGGTCCGGTAGGCGCGGTCCTCGGGGCCGGTGCACGGCCACAGGAGCTCGTGACGCTCGGCGGTGAACATCTCGCCGACGGTGCGCTCCTCGATGCGGACCAGGACCAGCGGGGCGTTCACGGGCATCTCCCGGGGGGCGCTGGTGAGCGCCGGGCAGGTCAGGCAGTCGTGCGCGGCCTGGCTGACGCAGGGCCGGTAGGGGCCCCAGGCCGACAGCTGGGTGCTGCGTCGGCTCTCGGCCAGCGCGGCGTAGGTCTTCGGGCGCAGCGCGCACTGGGCGTCGCGGTCGCCGATGTGGGCACCAAGGCTCAGGCGGGTCCAGCCTCGGCCGTCGGGGCCAGCGGCATAGGGCTTGGGGGCTTCAAGGAAGATCGGCATCGGGACTCCAGGGCAGGTGTGGTGAGCGGGGGCCGGGTGCGGCCCCGGCGGAGGGTGGGCCGCCGGGGGAGGGGCGCCTGCAGGGCGCCCCTCCGGGCCGGGTCAGCGGTAGGGGCTGAAAGCGGACTCGACGTCGAACAGCCGCTGGCCCTCGGGGCAGACGTTGGCGGTGCCCTGCCACCCGTCGTCCGTGAGCACCGACGGGCCTGGGCTCCGGCACTCCGCGCAGGCCGCCGTGTGCGCCCAGTGGGCGAGAGCGGCCTCGAAGTGCTCTCGGCTCTGGAGGCCCTGCTCGCGCCGCTGCCGGGTCCATCGGCTCTTGCCGTCCGGGGCGCCGTGCGGGATGCGGAGGGCGCAGCTGGCGATGCTGAGCTCGTCGGCGTAGTCGAAGGGAGTCAATCCCGACTCCGCGATGGTGTCGCCGAACAGGATCACCGCGACGTCGGTCCAGCTGCTGGCCTTCATCTGCCGGGCGGCGGCGGTGCTCAGCGCCGTACGGCGCTCGTGGTGGCCGCAGTCGCTGACGTGCACCACCGGATCGCCGGTGGCGGTGAAGGCGACGGTCACGTCCGCGGTGGGCGGGACGGGCGTGGGCGTCTCGGTGGTGGTGAACGTGCTGTCCATGCTGTGACTCCCTGGTGAGTGCGGGTTGAACGGTCCGGCCGCCCGGCCGTTCCGCTATGAACAACAATACCACATGAAACCTGCAATGCAAGATGGACGATTGCTTCTTCTGTGTGGTATAGTTTTCCATGTCGGAACGGCCGGGCGGCCGAACCGCTCAACCCGCACCCACCAAGGAGCCCACCATGTCCAAGAACAAGCGGCCCATCGACAGTCCCGGCTGCACCTGCGACGGATGCCGACGCGGTGACAGCGTGCCTCTCGACTCGGCGAGCCGCGACGAACTCATCGACCTTCTGACCGGCAAGCTCGGGTACTCCAACCGCCGGACGCTGCGCGTGCGCTTCGAGGTCGAGATCGAGCCCGGCGGAACGCTGAGGGACAGCACGCCGGTCGGCGTCAAGGTCCTGGTCCTGAACGAGGAGCACGAGCCGCAGCCACTCCCCTGGGATGTGCTCGAACCGGCGGACCTCCCCCGCCTGATCACCAGCCTTCCCACCGAATAGAACGGCGGGGGGGGGGGGGGGGGCGGCCCCCCCCCCCCCCCCCCCCGCCGGCGGGGGGGGGGGGGGCCCCGCCGGGGGCGCGGCGC